>JALYPU010000073.1 GCA_030856215.1 Bacteroidota bacterium | reverse complement strand
GGACTTACCACTTTCTTCTAACTCGCTAAATAATAATTCGAATTCTTGCTTTGTCATTTTATTTTTTAAAGCAAAGCTATTAGTATCGGTGTAATCAAACAAGATGTAGTTCGTGGGACGGATACGTAAAGGGAGCAATTACAATTGAAACATTTAATGCAATATCATATGCTTCTTATCTGAATATTTCGTGTAATACACACAGGGTATTTTTAACTATTTTTCTTCATTCATATTAAACTTTATTCTTCTAACATACCTCAAACCTCCGCCAACAGGCTCATATTACAGGTAAATGCTATGGCATCGTTTTTGCCTTATATGAATCATCTTCATGAACCGCAGATTATCCAAATGAACTAACATTGTTTTTTATCACATTAGATGGAAAACTATTGTAGAAGAATCTTTGTAAACGCACAGATGATTTTTTAAACAAATTAATTGATTGAAATGAAATCTACTATTTCAGGTATGAAAAGACGAATTAAATTTTTACAGCAATAACCAAAATTCGAAAGCGTATGAAGACAGGCCAAACCCCAGTGGTTTTTTACAAAGATGTTCGATTCTGGTTAGTTATTATTTTCACTTTTGTATTAATGGTGATTCTAATAGGAACCTATCCAGGATAACACTTACTTTATCTTTAAGCTTAAATCGAGGCTACCGGCACTATGGGTGAGTGCGCCGACGGAAATAAAACTGACTCCGGTCAATGCGATTTGTCGCACCGTCTCTAGATCCACTCCCCCGGAAGCTTCGGTTTCAAAGCGACCGTTAATCATCGCGACAGCTTCTTTCATCAAGGTAAACTCAAAATTATCTAACATAATCCGAGTAATGCCGCCCATCGATAGTACATCTTCCAGTTCGACCAGGTTTCGAACCTCTACGGTTACTCCGAGCTTTTCTAATTGATGTTTTGTTTGGTATTTTTGCACGGCTTTTATGGCTTTCTTCACACCTCCACATGCTTTTATGTGATTATCCTTTATCATAAACCAATCATAAAGGCCATCCCGATAATTAAAACACCCGCCTATTCTCACGGCCCATTTTTCCAAATACCTGTTTAAAGGGGTGGTTTTGCGGGTATCTAAAATTTTTACTTGTAAATCAGCAACCTCTGCAGCATATCTTGAACTCAAACTAGCAATTCCGCTCATACGTTGCATGGCATTCAAGACTACGCGTTCTCCTTTTAGTATATCTCTGCTGAATCCTTCCAGTTCAAAAGCAATGTCGCCAAATCGAACGAACGTTCCATCTTTTATAAGTACGTTAAACTGAATATTTGGGTCAATGAATTTGAATATTGATTCCGCGAGTTCGACTCCGGCAATTATCCCCTCATCTTTAACTAATAGATAAGCGCTTGAACGATTTGATTCGGGTATGCAGGCCAAAGAAGTAATGTCTCCGTTATGAATATCTTCATTCAAGGATTCAGTTATAAATCGCTTTAAATCCCACATAAAATAGATGCCTATTTTTTTAGTGTTGTCTTTAGAATAAAACGCCTATTCTAAGGTCTACAGCTGATAATATACCTTTGGAATTTTCTCTGCTGCCATCAAAATAAATACCACTATCGTCTGTAATGTCTGTGATGTTTTGTACGAATCTAAGTCCGCCTATTAAAGTTAACCCTTCAGAATATTGGTATTCTGTTCCTGCACCTAGTGAATAGGAGATATTAATAAAATTTATTTGTTCATTGATCCGCTCATCTTCTGACGAAACACCGATTCCTTCGATCTTTCCGCGCGCTTTGGTTCGTAAACTAATTTGAAATTCCGGTGCATGAAAATAAAACCTAAACTTACCAAAATCCTGTGTTCTCAGTTTAAATCCAATAGGAAAATCAAGATAATTTATGTTATAACTCAGGCTGACATTGTTGGGTAACGAATCCGGATTCGGAATATTTAGTTCAGAGTCTGACCACAAATGGCCGCCCTGGGCATATCGCAATGTACCACCTTGCCCCAAGGATAAACCCATTCCAAGAGTTATAGAAAATTTACTATTGAACATATATTCGCCCTCAACATGAGCTTTATATCCCAACTTAGCACCATCGGGAAAAATTTTATTATCATTGGTGGAAAACCAACAAATGGATGGACCTGTCAGAACACTTACCTTTAGTTCATCTAGATCTTGTCCAATAAGAAACATTGGAAAACAGAAAATTAAAATTAAAAATGTCTTATTCGCTATCATATGGTTGTTTTTTAAGTTATTATTTATTTCGCACTAAAAGTAGTCTAAAAGTTTATAATTTACTTCCATAGTTGGTTTTATATAGATATTAAATGATGATTTAATTTTTAAGCTTGGACTTTTTTACGACAAAACTATTTTCATGTATATAAAAACTATCATAAAACGTTGTCTTTGCAAAAGTAAGTTATGAAATTATTATTCCCCAGTCTTATTTTTTTTATTAGCGCCTGCCACTTGACCGACAAAAAAAACAACCCCGATGTCAGTCATATTAAAATTAATTTGCACATTCAACGTTTTGAAAAGGATCTGTTTAGTTTAGATACAACTAATTTATCTGCTGGACTTTCTGCCCTACATCAAAAATACCCAGAACTCTGTCCACTCTTCTTTGAATCCATAATGAGTTTTACGGATTCATTTTTTGTACTGGATAAACAATTGCAGGATAAAATGAAATATTTTATATCTGATAGTATTATAATTAATACTTATAATAAATCACAGGTTCAATATCAGGATTTTAGCTCTATTGAATCGCAAATTGATCACAGTTTACGATTTATGAAATACTATTTTCCCCACAAGCAGGAACCTAATTTTTATACAGTGGTAAGTGATTTTGGGGTAGGTAATTTTATCTTTGAAGATGCACAACAAAAGGATGGTATTGGCATTGGTTTAGATTTCTACTTGGGTTCTGCAATTGATTATAAGATGATTGACCCCAAAAACCCCTCATTTTCAAATTATCTAAATCGATGTTTCAATAAAGATCATTTACTAAAAAAATCCTGGGAAGTATGGGTAAATGACCTGATAGGTCCTGAACCCGGGGAACAATTACTGGACTATATAATTCACCGGGGTAAAAAGATTTGGATACTTACCAAGATTTTACCGACAATTCCAGACACGGTCCTTTTTGAATTCACACCTGATCAATTGGATTGGTGTCAAAAGAATGAAACTGGAATTTGGTCCTATTTCTTATCAGAAAACCTACTCTATTCTACAGAACATAAAAAGTTCACAAAATATATTAACCCCTCGCCTAATTCACCAGGTATGCCTGATGTGGCGCCAGGACAAACCGGTTCCTACATAGGCTACCAAATCATCAAAGCTTATTTTGAGAAAAATCCCCAAACCCAAATCGAAGATTTTGTTCGTGAAACCAATGCCCAGAAGATCTTGGAAATGGCCAGGTTTAAACCAAAAAGGTGATTCGGAGTCTAACCAGTAATCTTAATGACCATTCAAATAATTGGAACTCAGCCTTGAAATCATTTTAAACCTATAACTGTTTGTACTAAATAAGGAACAATTCTTGTTGATAGTTAATCAAATAGACCTTGCATGAATCGGACGATACCATTGATTAATCTGGAGCATTATCTAAATGGGGATTCCCCACAAAAAGAAAAATTTGTGGAAAACTTAGGACATGCATTTCAAAATATAGGTTTTGTGGGAGTTGAGTCACACGGAATTTCAAAAGCACTTATTCAGGATTTTTATACTGCGGCTAAAGCTTTTTTCAGTCTTCCAGAAGAGACCAAAAGGGAATATGAAATTCCTGGCTTGGCTGGCCAACGAGGTTATACTTCATTCGGCAAAGAGCACGCCAAGCATAGTAGGATAGCTGATCTAAAAGAGTTTTTTCAGATAGGCCAAACAGTCATTGATAAAGATGCCATAAAATCTGAATACCCTGATAATGTATTGGTGGAAGAAATACCTGGGTTCACTGAGTTAGCCAAGCATCTGTATCAGGCATTTGAGAAAACCGGGGCCCATTTACTAAAGGCCATTGCTGCCTACCTCGCACTATCTGATAATTATTTTGATGATAAGATCCACAACGGTAACAGTATTCTTCGGGCTATCCACTATCCTCCCATCATTCAAGAGCCCGATAGTGCCATTCGAGCAGAACAACATGAAGATATCAACCTGATTACCCTTTTGGTTGGTGCATCTGCAGGTGGTTTACAAATATTAGACAAGGATGGAGTTTGGCTTGACATTATTCCCGGAAATGACGAGATTGTTGTGAATGTGGGTGACATGTTGCAGCGTTTGACGAATAATTATTTGAAATCGACTACACACAGGGTGGTAAATCCCCCTAAACAAGAATGGCATATTCCTAGGTTGTCCATACCATTTTTTCTCCATCCAAGGAGTGAAATGGATCTGAGTTGCCTGAAAGAATGCGTAAACAATACAAATCCATTGGCTTATGAGCCAATTACTGCTGGAAAATATTTAGACGAGCGATTAAGAGAAATAGGGCTAAAGAAATAGTAATTTTACAATTTAAAATAAATAAATCATGGAACTTTTATTTTTGGGAAGTCTGGGCGGTACAGAAATTATAGCCATAGTTTTCATCGTGCTCTTATTATTTGGAGGTCGAAAAATACCTGAATTAATGAGAGGATTGGGATCTGGCATCCGGGAGTTTAATAATGCTAAAAACTCTGTAAGCAATGAAATTAAAGAAGGTATGCGCGAATCTGAGCGCAAAAACCTTCCAGAAGAGAAATTTTAATTAAATATTTTTGATGAAATTAAATATTATGAATGTAAGAATTCTTACATGTTTGGGAATATTATGTTTGTTTATCAGTTCTGCTATTTGTCAAAAAGTAGGTCATTTGAATTCAAGCAAATTTTTAGATACCCTACCGGAATCCAAACAAATTGCAACGCAGCTTCAAACTTATGAAAAGGCATTGTCAACTACTGGCGAAGAAATGATCAGTAAATTTCAAAATAATTTGAGGAAATATCAACAAGAAAAACAACTCGGGAATCTCACGCCGATTCAGCAACAGCAGATGGAATCCGATCTGACTATAGAACAGGATGCTATTGGAAAATACCAGCAAAGTGCTCAACAATCACTAAATAAACGAAGAGAAGAATTGCTAAAACCCCTTTTGGATAGTATTAATACCGCACTAAAGGAATTAGCAAAAGCAGAAGGCTTTTTATTTATATTTGATAGTTCTGTGTCCTTGTTGTATATGAATGATGCTTTGGATGTAACCCCTTTATTATTGAAGAAGCTGGGGAAATAGTCATCTACTGGTGTAATTTATTTTTCTTTATTTATATCAGAAGTTAACGCTTCTTTACATGTCTATTTTATTTAGTCAGCTGTGTTATATATGCTGAATTCGAAATGGTCTGTTAATTCTACTATACTGTGTAATTAAACATGTATAAAATTACTGCTAGCGGATACCAGGTTTTAGAATTATTTTCACCGGTTGATTCTCTTTAAGATTTAATGAAGGGAATTAAATAACCCAGCATGAAGGCCTCACAAATCACGATAGGAGATGAAATTTTAATTGGGCAAGTGATCGATTCCAATTCGTCCAGAATAGCCAGTTGGATTACACCTTTAGGAATCAAAATATTAAAAAAATGGACCGTAGCGGATGAAGCAGCAGAGATCCGATATGCTTTACAGCAAGCATGCGAATTTTCTCAACTCATTTTTATAACTGGGGGCCTAGGTCCAACAAGGGATGATATCACCAAAAAATCCATAGCTGATTTCATGAGCGTACCTATCATTTTCTCTGAACAAAATAAAGAACACCTGGAGTCCATGCTTTTACCTCGTGGTATGAAAGTAACAGAAGCCCATTTGTATCAATGTTATATTCCGGTAAACGCAGAGTTATTAGATAATCAAATGGGAACAGCATTGGGTATGTGGATTCCTTGGAGAGATAAAATAATTATTTGTATGCCTGGTGTTCCTTATGAGATGGAATATATCATGATGAACGAGGTAATACCTAGATTGGAGAAATTAACGCTAGACAAAAAAATAGCCCATAAAACGTTTCATGTGGCGGGTATGGGTGAAACAGATATTGCTGCTATTATCGAACCTCTAGTAAATGGTATGCCTGAACATATTTCTATAGCCTATCTTCCATCCCTTGCGCAAGTAAAAGTTCGGTTTACTTCAAACTTTCATTCAGACCATGAAAAATCAACGATCACTCAAGAATTGGATCATTATATCCAAATTGCTGCAACTGCGCTAGGTACCGCTGTGTTTGGATGGGGCGACACAAACCTTGAAAAGGAATTGGGAAAATTATTAATTAAACATCATTTAAATCTCAGTACTGCTGAAAGTTGTACAGGAGGGACTATAGCCCATAAGATTACTTCTGTACCAGGAAGCTCACAATATTATAGAGGTGGCATTATACCATATGCCGTGGATATTAAAGTTAGATTATTAGAAGTGGCTGAAGAGACTATCAATAAATATAACGTGGTGAGTGAAGAAACGGCGATTGAAATGGTGAAAGGAGCTTGCCTGAAATTTGAAAGCCAAATAGCAATTGCTACCACTGGCATTGCAGGGCCGGATGGAGGCTCAGAAGCTATTCCAGTGGGCACTATTTACTTAGCCGTAGGAAATATGCACCGTGTGAAGACACGGAAAATCAAAATGACCAGAGATCGCATCAGAAATATTGAAGCAGCATCCATTTTAGCGCTGATTTTAGCCCGAGAATGGATTTTAGACCAGTATAAATAGTCAAGCCTAGCCTAGCTTTACGTACTTTTGTCAAAATTTTAATATGGCACAGGTGGAATTGATCATGCCTAAAATGGGTGAGAGTATCATGGAAGCAACCATTCTCAAATGGTTGAAAAAAGAAGGTGATGCCGTTGAAATGGATGAAACCATACTAGAAATTGCCACAGATAAAGTGGACAGTGAGATCCCATCCCCAATAAAAGGGGTTATTGCCAAAATTCTCTTTAACGAAAACGACGTGATCCCTATTGGTAAAGTGATCGCGTACATTGAAACCGGTGAATCCAAGTCAAAAACTGACGAAGTAAAACCAGCCAGTACGGAAAAAGAAGTAACAATAGAAAAAGCAGAACCTTCCATTAGACCTTTAGAACAAAAAAGTGAGACTTCGAACGCGCCCATAAAATCTTCCGATAATCGATTCTACAGTCCTTTGGTCAAAAGTATTGCCAAACAAGAAAATATTAACCAAACACAATTAGATAGTATAGGAGGCAGTGGTCTGGCAGGTCGAGTGACAAAAAGAGATATCCTTGAATATATTGAGAAGGGAAAATCAGTTTCTATTCCACCAGAACAAGAAGCACCAATAATTCAAACGCCAAGTAAACCATCTCCTGCGTTGTCCTTCAGTGGCAATGTAGAGATTGTAGAAATGGATCGCATGCGTAAACTTATTGCCGACCACATGGTGATGAGTAAACAAGTATCTGCGCACGTGACTTCGTTTGTTGAAGCGGATGTAACGCCAATTGTATTATGGAGAGATAAAATCAAAAATGAATTTCAGAAAAAATACAATCAGAAAATTACGTTTACACCCATTTTTATAGAAGCAATTTGTCGAGCTATTAAAGATTATCCTATGATTAATGTTTCTGTGGATGGCCAACGAATTATTGTAAAAAAAGATATTAATATTGGAATGGCCGCAGCGTTACCTAGTGGTAATCTAATAGTACCTGTCATTAAGAATGCAGACCGAATGAATCTGGTTGGATTGACATACCAGGTAAATGAATTGGCAGAACGCGCAAGGAATAATAAATTGAAACCAGAAGAAATACAGGATGGAAGTTTTACGATGACCAATGTCGGTACGTTCGGTAATTTGATGGGAACGCCAATCATTAACCAACCCCAGGTTGCAATTTTAGCTACTGGAGTAATCAAGAAAAAACCAGCAGTCATAGAAACACCTTCTGGAGATTCTATAGGAATTCGGCATATGATGTATTTATCGCTATCCTATGATCACCGAGTAGTAGATGGCGCATTAGGTGGAAGTTTTTTAAGAAGGATTGCAGACAACTTAGAAAATTTTAATGTAGATCAAAGTATTTAATCTTTGTTTTGCGGCCCATGAATTTTTCTTATCAGTTCGGATTAATATTATATCTCTTAATTCCAATAAATCAACTACTTTCTCAAAAGAATCCCAATGCCATTTTGTTGGCAAATGAACATTATACTAATGGAAATTATCGGCTAGCTTCCCAATGGTATCTTCAAGATTGGGACCACGTAAAACAAGATAAAAATAATCTTAAAAAAGCGGCGATTAGTTTTTATAACTCCAATCGCTTGGTAGAAGCTGCAAACGCATTTCAATATCTGGCTCAGCAAGATGATGACATGGAGGTTTTAAAATATTTGTCAAGCTGTCTCCAAGCGCAATATAAATTTAGAGAGGCCTTAGTAAGTTATAAAAATTGGTATAGAAAACTTAAAAAGAATGATGCGGATCGTGATGCTATCAAAAATGAAATGCATCGATGTCTAAATGGAATTCAGCTTAAAAGAAATGAGCCAAGGTCCCTGGTGGAGCCCATGGGAGGCGATGTAAATACAAGCCGAGATGAATACGCAGCTTATCCATCAAAAAGTCAAACAGGTAAATATTTTTTTAGTGCGGTTAGAGAAAAAAATGAAGGGGGGAAAAGAAATTCCAGTGGATGGATAGATGAAAAAAATGGAATTTATCGATCGGATATTTTTGTAATTGAAGATCAAAATGGGAAATGGATGGAAATGAAAAAATGGAATCCTCTCTTGAATACGAGTAGACATGATGAGATTTTAGAAATTTATACTAAAGAAAAGCTTTACATTTTGTTTCAATCCTGGGAAGAACTTTCCGGAGAAATGGTCATTCTGGATCATCAGCTAATTCCCGCCACATCTTATACATTTGAGAGCGATGTTTACCCTGAAATAGGTGATCAAAGCTTGAGTATTTTTGAAGATACTATAATGATATTTAGCAGCAATAGAGCGGGTGGTTATGGAGGGTACGATTTATATCTTTCGCAATATCTAAATAATCGCTGGACATCGCCTGTGAACCTCGGCAATGAAATAAATACTCCATTTAATGAATGCTTTCCTTTTATCGCAAAAGATGGACGTACCCTTTATTTTTCATCCAACAATTTAGCCTCAATTGGTGGTTATGATATTTTTAAAACAAGTTACCTGCCAGAATCAAAAACCTGGATTCTTCCAGAAAATATTGGAATGCCTATAAATTCTTCTGGTAATGAGACCCATTTTCGTTTAAGAGGTGATGGTGTAGCAGGAGTCTTCAGTTCCGACCGTAAAGACAAAAGTATGGGAGCAAGAGACATTTTTTTGGCTTATTTCAATTATGAGTTAGAAGAGCAAAAATATGCCTCGAAAGGTTCTGTATTATCGGAAATTTTAATTGATCGAGAGAAACAAAACTACGTTGAATCAATAGGTTCAACGGATTATTCTATCAAACAAAAGAATGAGGCAAGCTTCCATGCCAATTATGATATAGATGCCATTTATTATAAAGGTGAAGATTTTATTATTGAAGCTAAAAACAAAAAAATTCTGGAAAATATAATTCATATTATGAAGGTCAATCCAGAATTAGCATTGCAAGTGACGACGCACAGCTCTGAAGAACTTTCAGATGGTGTAAATCTATATTTTTCTATTAAAAAATCTGAAAAGGTATCCGAGTATTTGGAATTAAATGGCATTTCAAGTAAAAGAATTACCTGCATGGGTGCCGGACATTCATTTCCATTTGTGAAAACTGATTTGAATCAGTATAATTTTAATCAAATACAACGATGGAATAATCGAATTGAATTTTATTTTATTCCCTCCGTCGATAGTTTGACAATAACATTTAACTATTTAACCACAAATGTACCCAAAAGTATTCAGGTGAATGAAGTAGCGCAGTTTAGAAATCTACGAAGAGGTCTAACGTATTCCATCCACTTAGGTGCGTCTGAGGGAATGTTCAATTTAACCGGATGGAATCAAAAGGAATGGCCACTTTTTGTAAAATATGACCAGACTGATGAGAAATATCATTATTATTGTGGAATACTAAAGACTTTTGATGAGGCTGAGCAATTGGCAAAACAGATTGAGGTAAAGCAAAATCGAATTTGCACCTTGGAAGGATTTATGGATGGTCGCAAGCTTGGACGAAGAGAAATTATCGATTATATCGTTCCATTTCCAGATCTTATTCTATATATTCATTATGTAAACCAACAGGAAGATAAAAGATGACTACGCTAGATTTTTTAAAAGAAGGTATAAAGAACATGAAGACAGTAGGGACTGTCATGCGCACGTCTCCAAAAATTAGTCAAATGATGGTGGAGGAAGCAAAAATTAAGGAGGCAAAGAACATTGTAGAATTAGGCGCGGGCGATGGGGCTATAACAAAACACATTCTGAAACAAATGAAACCAGACGCCCGATTAATTGTTTTTGAGGTAAATCCTTCATTTTGCAAATCACTTCAGAAGATAAAAGATTCCAGACTGATTATTATTCAAGATTCCGCCGAAAACCTGGAGAGCCATCTATTCAAATACGATATTGACCATGTGGATAGTATTATCTCGGCTATTCCTTTTGTCGTTTTGTCGAATCCATTGACCTCTCAAATTTTAAATATATGTAAGAAAATATTAATAAGCGGTGGATTATTTGTTCAGATACACTATTCTTTAATAATAAAAAATTTATACGAGCAGATATTCGGAAATTTACGGATTGAATTCAAGGCATTTAATATACCACCAACCTTTATTTTCGTGTGTAAGAAATGAATTTGTAACAGTGCCTTGAGAACACATGTAATAAAATTTACTTTTATTAAGTCCGCTCCCCTGAATAATTATATAAAAGATTTATTGGATAAATGATTCATTGAATTTATCAGCTCTTGTCCTATAAATGGTTACGGTATGATCCATTAGAAGGCTGCTTCTTGGATGACTGTATTGAGAATATATGTTATTAATATCGATTTAAATACCTACGAATATCTTGCTTTGCTTCTAAGTACCATCAGAAAAAATTAAAATCGTGCATGAACGTATTAATTTATTTTTATATAAAAAAAGTTGCTCCAAGTATATTACAGATTTCAATGTTGTTATAATTGATAGAAATTTTTAATGTTAAAAATGTATAAGTATTTTTAATACATCAAAAGTATTACAAGAAATAATATGTAATTTTTTTGATACTTAAAGTTTTTTGAAGATGTACCTTTAGGTCTACAAATAACCTTTGCTCAATTTCATTTAATTTAATTATTGCATAAACTGCGGAGAGATCGGCAATTAAAATTTTATACTTATGAAAGTTTGGCCCACATTTACCAAATGTTTCTTTTTATTAATATCTAATCTCATTTTGAATTGTGCTGCGGCACAAATTTTTCCATCCCAATGGGAAAAACCAAAATCAATCGTGTATGCTTGCAACACCCCCCCTATACTAAAATGCCCACCAAACCTTAGCCTTTGTCCAGGGAGTTCTACAGAAACGGATGTTGCGGGTTACGCAGAAGCTTTACCAGGAAGCCCGGATTGTAAAAAGCCCATCTTAAGCTTTATCGATATTATCAAACCAGGAATTTGCAGTGGAAGCAAAACGGTCCAAAGGATATGGACAGCCACTGATCCAGAGGATTCATTTTTAAGATCTTTCTGTATTCAGTACATCACATTGGAAGACCAGGAACCTCCGCAATTTTTAAATTGTCCTAAAGACATTACTGCAACTTCTAATGGAAGTTGTTTTTCACTAGTAAAATGGATAGTACCATGGGTAACGGATGCTTGCGGAAATTTTACGGTAACTTCGTCGCATATAAATGGAAATAAATTTCCGGTCGGAGAAACCGTTGTTAAAATTTTGGCTACCGATGCTTGCGGAAACACATCAATGTGTTCATTTAAAATAAATGTCATCGAAAACTGTTGCAATCAGGCAGCAAAAATTGAATGTCCAAAAAATTATTTTACTTGTCCGGGAGCAC
>JALYPU010000068.1 GCA_030856215.1 Bacteroidota bacterium | reverse complement strand
AAATATAGCCGACCGGATATAAAGCCGCATATTAAAATTACTGCTTCCTTCATTCATGGAAACGAACTGGCGCATCCGTCAGCAAACAAACAGCACGAATACCACGCTATAAAAATTGCCGACAATGGAATTGGCTTCGAAAAGCAATACGAAACTAAAATCTTTGAACTCTTTCAACGGCTTCATGGCAAGAATGAATATTCAGGAACCGGTATTGGTCTAGCCATCGTGAAAAAAATTGCAATCAATCACAATGGTTTTATCATAGCAGAAGGAAAACCCAATATAGGTTCAACATTCACCATTTATATTCCAACGTCATAAACAGAATAATTCCAGTTGATGATGAGGTAATGACCAGCTTTATAATAATGCGCTAGTGGGATTGATTAAACTTCGTAAAAGTGTTAGAGAAGTGTAAAACTTATTGAATAAATTTCACCAAGGAAATTTAGAAAAGGCGTGAACAGCGAAATCATCATATACCAAAAACCTGATGGCAACATCAATATAGATGTTCGCCTGGAGGAAGAAACTGTTTGGCTCACCCAGGCACAAATGGGACAACTCTTTGGCAAAGACAAACGGACCATATCTGAGCATATTGGAAACATTTTCAAAGAAGGCGAACTGGACGAAACTGTGGTAGTCCGGAAATTCCGGACTACCACTCAACACGGTTCTTTTGCAGGGAAAACACAAGAAGTAGATGTAAAAGGTTATAACCTTGATCTCATTATTTCAGTTGGCTACCGCGTAAAATCACCCCAGGGAATCCAATTTCGGATATGGGCTACCCAACGCCTTAAAGAATACATTATCAAAGGTTTTACTCTGAATGATAACCGTTTCAAGTCAGGTACTTCGATGAATTACTTCAACGAGCTACAGGATCGCATACGTGAAATATGCCTTTCGGAACGGTTTTTCTATCAGAAGATCAAAGACATATACACGACCAGCAGCGACTATGATGCAAAAAATTAAGCAACCATTGAGTTTTTTAAGATGGTTCAAAATAAATTGCTGTGGGCTATCAGTGAGCAGACTGTTGCTGAGTTGGTGTATCGTAGGTCCGATGCTAATTTGCCCATGATGGGAATGCAATCCCTGGATAAGAAAACTGATGGATTAATCAAAAAGTCGGATGTAAGCATTGCCAAAAACTACCTGAATGAAGATGAAATAAAACTGCTTGGACTGTTGGTGGAGCAATACCTTGCATTTGCTGAAACAATGGCTCAGCAACGCACACCGATGTATATGAATGACTGGATAGAACGTTTGGATACAATATTGCAGCTAAACGGCAGAGAGCCTATCTTTACTATTATTCATTCTCGTCAAATTCGTTATCACTGTTATATTTCTAATATTATGAAGCAACTCATTCAATTTCTTTTTTTGATCTTATTTTTATCTTTTGCAGACAAAATGTCATCTCAAAATGATGTCTTACCAAAATATGAAGTAGTGCTCGAAGATGAAATCTATGTTGAAAAATATGATTGTTCAATAGTTTTTAATGGGAAATATACCGAAAACAATAAATGTTACCTGGCAGGCAACAAGCTACTTTATGATTATTACTATATGGACCTGCAGGGTAATAAATTTAAGTTTCAGGCTTTTCCTGTAACTGTGGGAATGAGTTTTGAAGAAAAGAAGAAAGCCTGGCGTTTTGTAAATATCGATAGCATCGATGAAAGCACAGTGATGAGTGTTTCATTAACTGTAGATACCAATTATAACCATATTTTGTACAGCTTTCCGGGGTTTGATCAATCGGTTATCTTATATGATTACTGTTCACTTGATGGTTCTGTCATTCTCAATGAAGGAACAGGTTTAATTGAAAACGATAAAAATATTTGGGTTCATCCGCCACGTAGTAGGATGTTCAGTATTTTAGAATTAAATCCATTTCCATTTATTCAGGCACCATACATCGTGGGTAATAACTAGAGTTGGACTTTGAATAATATTCATAGTCGTTATGGTGATGAAAGGTGGAAAACCTGGATAGGTGTGATTGAAATCAAATTTGATTATGAAATAGTCGGCAAGCGTCTTTTGGCAACACCATTAGGTACATTAGAGTGTTATGAAATAAAATCGACCGGAACCAGTGTGTTAGGTAATTCGCATCTCACGGCCTTCTTCAACGCGGAACTAGGTTTTGTAAAATTAGAATACACTAACATTGATTCTACCAGGTTGGTCTTAGACCTTGTAGATTTTAAAAAATCAACTAATTCCAACTGAAAGCATGCCATTTTCTGTCTTTCCTGTAAAAAATATCACTCCTACCTCACTTAAACATTAAAATATCACCCTCTAAAAGGGCTTCTCGATTCAGTATTCTGTTCTCAAAATTTATCTCAAACTTGTCCTAACTTCAAAACATGAACAACTCAAATCTTTAAGCATTAGTAATTGTAATCCTCTGTGGTTCTGGCATAGCTATGTCTTTTTGTTTTATTGAAATGTATGAATCGGTAAAATACCAGGGAACACAAATACCTTTGCTTTATGCTATACTATTTGTTATCTCCGCATCTGTGTTTTTTCTATCAATTAGAAAAGGGAAGGGTTCGATATGGCAGGCATTTGGTCAAGGCAATTAGCTTCTCAACTAACAAATTCTTGTTTTATTTATCAATAAAAAATCCCCTCCTGATTCAAG
>JALYPU010000039.1 GCA_030856215.1 Bacteroidota bacterium | reverse complement strand
CTTTCAAATCAAAAATTGCCGTCAATTTAATTGCGATGGTGTACTAGTGAAGTGCGGCCTCTTTCAGTTGGAAAATTTAACGCATGAACGTCTTCCAGACTGAAAGTCTGACTAATAAAAGCCTAGGGCATCGCCCCACTCGCATCAAGCAATATCTACCAGTCATACCTCAACATCGGAATGCATAAGCACCCATGTTAAGCTAGATTTTGCAAGGATGCCTTAAATCCCGGAGGGCTGACACGTGGTCCGATGCAGAGACATAGGTAACACTCTATACAAAGACATAGGTAACACTATACAGAGACATAGGTAACACTTTCGGTTAAATATTAGAAAAAAAACCGGAGGGAAACATTATGCCTTGGAGAGTAATATCTATGATTGAAGAACGTAAAAAATTCGTGGATGAAGTTTTAAATCCTAATAATCGAACATCTTTCTCCGAAATATGTCGTAATTACAATATAGCACCTAAAACTGGCTATAAATGGGTCAATAACTTTTATGAAAAAGGATTGGAAGGTCTTAATGACTTATCTCGCACTCCACACAGTAACCCTAATGCGATTTCAAGCGAAGTTAAAAACCAAGTAATAGCTATTCGCCATCAATATCCAAAATGGGGACCAAAAAAAATTCAAGCTGAATTGAAAAGTCTTTATGTTCATCTAAAAATCCCTTCAGAAGGGAGTATTGGTAATATTTTAAGTGAAAATAACCTGTCAGCTAAACGTCTATATAGAAAACATATGGCTAAAACGGCGCCACTAGTTGAATGTATAGAGTCAAACCATACTTGGATGTATGATTTCAAAGGATGGTTTTTAACGGGAGATAAAGCCAAATGTGAACCGTTAACAATAACAGATGGTTTTTCCCGATATCTCATTCTTTGTCAAAATATGTCAAAAAAAGGAAGCAGCAATGTTTGGAGTGAATTAGAAAAAGTTTTTTACGAATTCGGTTTGCCTTTAAGAATGCGAAGCGATAATGGTGCTCCTTTTGCTTCTTTAGCAGTAGGACGGCTATCAAGTGTGGCAATTAAATTAATCAAGGTAGGGGTAATTCCAGAATGGATTAAACCCGGCTGTCCACAAGAAAATGGCAGGCATGAAAGATTTCATCTAACATTAAAAAATGAAACAGCTTTTCCGCCAGCATTGTCTTTGAGCCTTCAACAAGAAAAATTTGATCAATTTAAAAAATATTACAACAACATACGATATCATGAAGCTCTTAATCAAAAAAAACCAGTAGATATCTATAAACCTTCACCACGTATATGGGACGGAAAGTTCAGATCTCCAGAATATTCAAGCGAATATGAGATTAGAAAAGTTTGTGCAGGAGGTAATATCAGCTGGAAGGGCACCTATTTTTTTATCAGTGAGGTTTTAAAAGGAGAATATGTCGGATTAATTGAAATTGAAGTAGGGCTTATGGAAATTTATTACGGTCCAATTCTCTTAGGGATGATAGACATGAATAAGGGGTTTAAAAGAATATGAACAATAAACCACAAAATATATAAACTTACAAATGAGCAAGTCGAGACATTCGAATGGTTAAAAAATCAGAACATAAATACTGATGATGAAACTCTCTGTTATTGGGCTAAAACGTATTCTTCATCCCGTATTAATGATGTAATTAATTTCGCCCATATAAGAATAAATTCGGGACAAAAAATACATAATATCGGGGGCTGGATTCAAAAATTTCTCAAAGAGAATCAAATAGTACCTACTAATAATAGTAAATTAAATTATGAATTTACTATCGAGTATATTAAAAGAAAGAAATGGTCGGATCTGAAAATATTTGAAAAGTATATCAGAGATACCATTACAGGAGATGATTTGCCGTTAAATTTGCCTAAAGAAGATTACGAACGATCTTTAGAGGCTTTGTACAAGAAAAGCCAGCTTTACAGATGATAAAAAAAGGACATTGCCTTATTATATCATTAACTAAAACCGTTACCTATGTCTTTGTATAGTGTTACCTATGTCACTGTATAGAGTGTTACCTATGTCTTTGAGTGGACAACGTTATAGCCCAGGCTGTAGTGTAGTCCCGGAGGGCTAAGAAAAGCCTGGGTAGTCAAAGCCCCTTCGTGAAAGTCCCGGAGGGCCGACACATTACTAGATCATTCCAAGAAATACTCTTGATGCTAGATTTATTTTAGCTGCTATCTTCACAATGTGCCGGCCCTCCGGGGCTTT
>JALYPU010000031.1 GCA_030856215.1 Bacteroidota bacterium | reverse complement strand
CATTAAACAATCGCCCAATAAACGATATGAAGAATCTGTTAAAAATCAAGCTGCTTAACAAACAAATTATTAACTTACCTCAATGAACTTTTGGTCCAACAATTGGGGAGTATTACAGTATTCTCCTATTAATCCTGCTTCTAAAACTTTTCCCCTGTAACGATTAAATCCAGAAGAATAATAATACATATCGTATAGAGTTGCAAAATAGGTAATGGTTTGATTATTAAGAATTTTTTGTAGTTGTAAGGTGGAGTCCGTCTTAATTAAATGCTGCATTTGTTTAATCCTATAATCAAAAAAACGAGTGTAGGTATTTTCATCTATTTGATGAGCTAGTTGTTCTATATCAGCATCATTGACGGACCGCGCAAGAAAATTAGCTTTATATAACTCTGAATAGATCCACCATGCCTTATGTACTGATCGAATAGGATATTTTCTTCCCATACCTATTGACAATGGAATTTTAATATTTATAGAATTATTATCTATTTTTTCTAGAGGAAATTTGTTAAGATCTGCAAAATCAATATGGTCAAATGAAAAATTTAAAAGGTAGGCTAGTCCATAAAAAAATTCACTTTTAGGATAATACCGTACCTTATTTAGAAGCTGAATTCCAACATGAAAATCTTTCTGTTTTAATATTTCTGAGTTACGGAACACATTTCGTTTATCGTAATTAGTGTATAATTTTGCCGATAAATATTTTTGTAATTTACTTTCATCCACCTGATGTGTATAATTCAGAAAACTGGAACCGTTGAAATTAAAATTGCTCTGTTAGCTACTTCCTCCTAACTTTCCAGAAAGGTCTAGTTGATTAAGTTTAAGGTCCTGATTCTTATAGATTAAAAGAAGTGTATCTGAAATTTGAGAAAAGCCAGTTTGAGAAAAAAATAACATAAATAAAGAAATGTTTACATAGTGCATAAAGGGTGATTTTTATCAAATGTAAATATTTTTATAATTCCATCGGTTAAAATTCACTCAAATAAATTTCTCAATATTATAAACTTATTTAATATGTATTCTAAATCAAATTAGGAGAATTTCGAATATTTTATACCTTTACATAAATCCATTTCAATGCCTCAGTCTGCCCAATTACTCTTGCTACTGTTAGCCTACTTCGTATTATTAATTGGGATATCCTATATAACTTCTAAAGATAGTTCCAATGAAAATTTTTTCACTGCAAAACGAAATTCACCCTGGTACCTGGTAGCGATAGGTATGATTGGGTCCTCTTTGTCAGGGGTAACTTTCATCAGTATCCCGGGAGTAGTGGGGGCGGGTGGAACCAATCAATGCTTTTCGTATATGCAAATGGTTTGGGGATACTTAATTGGCTATATGATCATTGCCAATGTTCTTATGCCTATATATTATAAATACCAAGTTGTCTCTATTTATGAATACTTAAATGACCGCCTGGGAAAGAGTGCATATAAAACAGGCGCCGCTTTTTTTCTACTTTCCCGGACGGTAGGATCAGCATTCAGAATGTACCTTGTCGCTATGGTCATGCACCAGTTTATTTTTTCACATTATGATTTACCTTTTTGGCTTACCGTTTTAATTTCTATACTGTTAATCTGGATTTACACATATAGAGGTGGCGTCAAGACAATAATAATAACGGATTTGTTTCAAACTATCTGTATGTTGAGTGCAGTGGGATTAACCATTCACTTTTTAGCAAAGAGTTTGGATCTAAGTATTATTAATTTTTTCCAAACTGTTTTTAAATCAGAGTATGGTAAAATATTTTATATGGATTCTTCCTGGTCTGATCCAAATAATTTTTATAAACAAGTTTTGGGTGGTATGTTGATTGCTCTGGTAATGACCGGTTTGGATCAAGACATGATGCAAAAAAACCTAACCTGTAGAAATTTAAAAGAAGCACAGTTGAATATGTTTTCATTTGCCATGTTGTTATTTGTGGTGAATCTTGCATTTTTGAGTTTAGGAGCAGGATTATATTTATTTGTGGAACAAAATAACATACCATTACCTGTCAAATCGGATCAGCTTTTTCCTATGATAGCATTTAATTACTTGACAGGCCTGGGTTCCATCCTTTTTTTATTAGGGTTAACTGCCTCAAATTATGCTAGTGCTGATTCCGCTCTTGCCTCATTGACGACATCTTTTTGTATTGATTTTTTGGGTTTTGATAAGAGTACTGCCTCAGAAGAAAGTAAAAAGAAATGGCGTACTTTAGTACACTTAGGGTTTTCCTTATTGATATTTTTAGTGATTATTATATTTTATTGGTTGAATAACGATGCGGTTATTAATCAAGTATTTGTTTTTGCAGGATACACCTATGGGCCGTTGTTAGGTTTATTTGCATTTTCAATTTTAACTAAACGGATCATCCGATTCAATTTTTTACTTCCTATTGTTTGCGTTTCTTCGGCAGTGCTTACTTATTTTTTAAATATTCATTCTAAAGAATGGTTTAATGGATTCACATTTGGGAATGTGATTGTTGCCGTCAATGGATTTTTAACCTTCATGGGTTTATTTTTCATTTCAAAATCTAAATCCAAATGAGTTTTAGGAAAATCACAGAAGAATCATTGGCGCACCGCGATCTGGAACATAAGAGTGTTTTGGAATTATTACTCTTGATAAATGAGGAGGATCAAAAAGTTGCTTTGGCGGTGAAAAAATGTATATCGCGGATTCAGCCATTTATTGAAACTTTGGTAGAGCGAATGAAACTTGGTGGGCGATTGATTTACATTGGAGCAGGTACTAGCGGACGAATGGGAATATTGGATGCATCGGAATGTCCTCCTACATTTGGAGTCCCATCGGATTGGGTTGTCGGTTTGATTGCTGGTGGAGATGAAGCCATACGCAAATCCGTCGAACACGCAGAGGATAGCGAAACCCAGGCATGGATAGATTTGAAACGTATTCAAGTGGATGCTTTAGACACGGTAATAGGTTTGGCCGCGAGTGGCACTACACCGTATGTTATTCATGGATTAAAGCATTGTCAGGAAAATCAAATAGTCACATCGTGTATTACTAATAATCCTGGAAGTCCTATCATTCAGTTTGCAAATTTTCCAATAGAGTGTGAAGTAGGACCCGAATTCATTTCGGGAAGTACTCGTTTAAAATCAGGTACCGCACTAAAATTGATTTTAAATATGATCAGCACGGTGGCCATGATTCAACTAGGAAGGATAAAAAATAATAAAATGGTCAATATGCAACTCAATAATGAGAAGTTGATAGAAAGAGGTGTATTGATGATCATGCAAGAGACCGGTTTGGAGCGCAAGGCTAGTAAAGACTTGTTACTGGAAATGGGATCCGTTTCAAAAGTGTTAGATTTTTTAAAAAAAAATAAATAATTCAATAAAAATATTTTACCAACTGGAATTCCAACTATTTTGTTGATCCGCCTCTTTCTTTTTTTGTTCCTCTTCCTCTCGTTCCGCAATAGTTTTTTCAAAAGTATCTCTTTCCAGGAAATAATCTTTAGGAGTTCTATCTAGTCCCTTCCAGTCATATAATTTATCGTTGTCATCATGTTCTCTATAATTTTTAAAAATAAAAGCAGTCCATAATCCAGCAATCGCACCAAACAAATGACTCTCCCAACTGACTTGCTCATCAATAGGCAAAAAACCGGCTGAATAGCCGCTGTATAAAATGGCTACTATCCCAGTAAGAGCAATGGATTTAATATTTCTTCGAAACAAGCCAGAAAAAAAAACAAATGCGATTAGACCATATACTAATCCACTTGCACCAATATGGGTCGAACTCCTGGCAAATATAAACACAGCAAAGCCCGTTGCAATTAAAGTTAGACTGAGCACGGCCCATCCAATGCTTCTATAGAAAAAAAATATTAATAAGGTGGTTACTACTAGTGGAGGCAAATTTGAAAAGAGATGTGACCAACTACTATGAATAAAATGACCAGTAAAAATACCATACCATTGATGAAAATCCCTGGGAAAAATTCCCCAATACAATTTGTCTACAGGTAATATTAAGAATAAAAGATGAAGAAATATCATCAGTGCACTAAGTCCTCCGGCAACCCATAAACTATGAATTAATTTTTCTTTCTGAACCTTTAAATCTTCAATCATAAATATTTCCTACTGATAAATCTTATAAATTTATCAACGTTTACTTCTTTGGTGGGTTGATCCCATTCATATTTTGGAATAATTTGTTCGCATAGATAATATTTGGCTTCATTAAAACTGCTCAAGCTATTCAAGTGATTCATACAAAGCTCAAATCCTTCTTTATCCCCCAAAAACAATTGATTCTGAGCTACAATTCGCTCATTTAATCCCAGCCCGAACCTCAGATCATTGATGGGAGTCAATTCAAGTTTTTCTGACAGGGCGGTCACTTTTAAATGATCAAATAATTTTTCGTATTTTTTTATAAAGTCCACTTTAGTTTCAACAATTTCATTCGTTGATTCACTAGGAGTAGCTATTACGTTTGGTTTTTCTTCTACTTCAGCTTCCTTTTCATGGAGTTTCGCCACCTCAATTACAGACAGGGGCATTATTTGACTTGCCATCAGAGTTTCATCTACTTCATCGGGTACTTCTTCTTCAATGATCTGAATCTTTTGAATTTGTGCATGAATCCTTTTAGCGTAATCTAAGAGTACGCTTTTTTCGGTGAATGTAAAATCATCCTGATTGCCATATAGATCTAAAATTTGATCCATTTTTTTCATCCATTTCTTAATCTGAGAGAAATCCATCTTTTTTATTTATTAAAACGTCAATTTTTTAAAAACAAGTGCAAAAGTACACAGAATCAAAAAAGTACTCGTAATATTAAGTAAAGCAAACCTGGAAAAGGCTATAATGTTTACCCAAACTTAACACTTGATTGGGTTCATTTAAAAGATTATGCATTGACATATTAGCAAAATGTAGATATTTGCCTCGAAATGTTTTTAGAACCTGGGTTTGGATCTCAACGAAGTGGCTGGATAGAAGTCGTGTGCGGCTCTATGTTTAGTGGTAAAACGGAAGAGTTGATTCGAAGGCTTAAAAGAGCCCGAATAGCCAACCAAAAGGTAGAAATATTCAAACCAAGCCAGGATATTCGTTATGATGACCGAAAGGTTGTATCCCATGATGAAAATGCACTGCTCTCTAAACCCATTAATCTATCGGAAGAAATTTTAAGCTTAAACGAAGAAACAAAAGTCGTAGGGATCGATGAGGCTCAGTTTTTTGATATGGAATTGGTTAATCATTGCCAAACCTTGGTTTCTCGAGGGATTAGGGTAATTGTTGCTGGTTTGGATATGGATTTTAGAGGCCAGCCATTTGGACCAATGCCACATTTATTGGCGGTAGCTGAATACATCACTAAAGTCCATGCAATCTGTCCACATTGTGGGAATCTGGCCACGCATTCATACCGTTTATCAGCGGAGGAAGAAACGATTGTCCTAGGTGAAATGGATAAGTACGAACCCAGGTGCCGAACCTGCTACCAAATGGGCAACATATTAAAATTTAGATAATTAGCGCTTTCCTTTACCTTTGCAGCTTTTAGCAGCATTTTTATGCAAAAACGTATTCAATCTGCCCTAATTTCAGTATTTAATAAAGATGGACTTGATCAAATCGTGCGTTTGATGCATGATATTGGTATTGTCATTTACTCGACCGGAGGAACGCAGGAATATCTTGAATCATTACAAATACCGGTTGTAAGTGTAGAAACAATTACCTCCTATCCTTCTATTCTGGGTGGACGCGTTAAAACATTACATCCTAAAGTCTTTGGAGGTATTCTCGCCATTCGGAACAATGATCACCTAAGCCAATTAGCCCATTTTCAAATTCCTTTGATTGATCTGGTGATAGTCGATTTATATCCATTTCAAGAAACGCTTATTAGTGGAGCTAGTGAAGAAGAGGTTATTGAAAAAATAGACATTGGCGGCATTTCACTTATTCGCGCTGGCGCTAAAAATTATCAAGATGTAGTAGTCATTCCTTCAAAAAGTCAATATTCAAAATTAGAAGAGATTATCAATAATAATGGACTAAGTACTTTGATGGAAAGAAAAATCTTAGCCGAGCAAGCTTTCAAAATTAGCGCAGCATATGATAGCTGTATTTATAATTTTTTCAATACGGATCAAACCCAGGGAGTGCCACTTAGATATGGAGAAAACCCGCATCAAAAAGCATGGTATGATGGAGATTTAAATGAATTATTTGAAATTTTAAATGGAAAAGAATTATCCTACAATAATATTCTAGATATAGATTCTGCCGTACAAATCATTAATGAATTTTATGAGGGCGATCCATGCTTTACCATATTAAAACACAACAATATCTGCGGAATTGCCATCAGAGAAAATAAGATCGATGCGTGGAAAGACGCATTGGCTGGAGATCCGGTTTCAGCATTTGGTGGAGTTTTTATAACGAATAAAGCTATTGATCTGGCTCTTGCTAAAGAAATGGATAAGTTATTTTATGAAGTTTGTATAGCCCCTGATTTTGAAGTGGATGCTTTAGAGCTGCTATGTTTAAAAAAGAATCGAATATTGTTGAAGTTAAAAAATTTTCCTAACTATTCTATTTCCAAACGTTCGGCCTTAAATGGCACACTAGTGCAAGAGATGGATAAAGAAGGTAGTACCAAATCTTCTATCAAACAAGTAACTCAAAAAGGATTGAGTTCACAACAGATTGACGATGTATTGTTTGCAGAAATCTGCGCCAAACATTTAAAATCTAATGCCATAACAGTAGTTAAAAACAAACAACTGATAGGAATGGGATGTGGCCAAACGTCGAGAATTGATTCATGCGAACAAGCCTTGGAAAAAGCATTGACTATGGGCTTTTCAACAAAAGGTGCGGTTATAGCTTCTGAAGCATTTTTCCCATTTTCTGATTGTGTTGAATTAGCCTCTAAATATGACATTTCTTGTATTATTCAGCCGGGAGGCTCAATGAATGATGATAAGAGTATCCAAAAAGCCAATGAACTAGGAATTGCTATGGTGTTTAGTGGAACCCGGCATTTTAAACATTAATTTTACCAGTGAACCTTTGTATCGATATCGGAAACACCAGAATAAAAATAGCTTTATTCAAAGATCAGGAGCTGATAGAGCATGTTGTTTTTGAAAAGAATCAAGAGGATGCCATTCTGCATTTCTTAGATGCTACAAAGTTTTCAAAGTCCATTCTTTGTTCCGTAAGTGTTATTCCAGAATACTTAGTTAATCATCTTCAAGTTCAATCCCATTTCATATTGCTTTCAACTTCACCGAAAGTAAATTGTACGCTTCCCATTGAATTAAATTACAATTCAATTTCAAGTTTAGGAGTTGATCGCTTAGCAGCAGCATCAGGCGCCGCAATTTTATTTCCAAACCAATATAACTTAGTGATTAATGCGGGAACATGCATTACGTATGATTTATTAGATTCGAGAGCCGTTTTTCAAGGAGGAAATATTGCGCCGGGATTGCGCATGCGTTGGCGAGCTATGCATGAATTTACGGATAGGCTGCCTTTAGTAGATGATAAAGATATTAGTGAAGATTTATTAGGAAAAAATACTAGATCTGCGTTGCAGTTGGGAGTTATTCATGGGATTCGCTTCGAAATGGAATCGTATTATTACCAATTACATGCGAAATATCAACAACTGAATTGCGTTATCAGTGGCGGAGATGCGGAATTTTTAGCTGATAAATTAAAAATAAAGAACTTTGTAGAACCATTATTAGTGTTAAAAGGCCTTAACTTTATATTATTACAACAATGAAATATACCTATACTTTCCTTTCAATCATTTTATTAATTTCCATACAGCTACAAGCGCAAAATCTTGATTTCTCACCCTTATCGCGATTTGGATTGGGTGGTTTTAATAAATCTGGGTCTTCGTTTTCAAATCACTTGGCATATGGGGGATTAGCCTATCACGCTGAAAACCAATTTAATCCCAATAATCCTGCATCTTTGGCATTTTTAAAAATAACCGTAGCAGATATTGGACTACAAATTAAGTCTAGCAATTTTTCCGATGTTAATAATTTAAAGGCTAGCAGTTGGTCAGGAAATCTAAGTCATATTTTTATAGGAATTCCTTTAAGAAATTCAATTAACCAGATTTTGGATCGAAAAACATATAAAAATTTTTATAGCCTTTCCTTTGGCCTCAGTCCATACACTTCGACAGCTTACCGTTTCTATGTTCAAGATTCAACCGGCGAATTGGGAAAGATTAGTAGGGATTTATCTGGTGCAGGAGGATTGAATAAGCTATCAGGGGGATTTGCCTATAGATATGAGGACATTTCATTCGGGATAAATATGGCTTATGTTTTTGGAAAACAGCGATTTCAACAGAAAATGTTTTTTAATGATTTAATTGGGGCTGGGGATAATTTCTTAGATGATGATTTTACTGCGGCGGGTTTTGCCTGGAATTTAGGGTTCATGTATCAATTGACATTAAATCAAAAGTTAATTGAAAAGGATAAGTCGTTACGACCGAGAAGTATCACCTTTGGAGCTACCATTCAATTGCCTTCTAGTATAACGTATACACAAAATGCCCTTTATGTCACGAGGATAGACATAGCTACTAATTCTGCCATTGATACTGTATTTTATGCATCAAATCTTAAAGAAGATACAGAAATACCATTTGGATATGGAATGGGTGTGCACTATAATTTTAAAGAGCGTTTTGGATTGTTGGCTGATTTTAAACAGGAATTTTGGGCTAATTCCAAATTACATTCAGGCTTAAAAGGTACGTTGGGTGATCTTAGCCAATATTCCTTGTCAGGATGGTATAGACCGGATGCAACAGGATTCAAATCGTTTTTTAAGAGAGCCACTTATAGGGCAGGATTTTATTTCGATTCAGATTACAGGGTTATTGACGGAAAAAATCCTGAAAGTTTTGGTTTAACGCTTGGTTTAGGAATGCCGATCGTATTTCAACGGCAAACGGCTATGGCACATTTTGGCATTGATTTAGGAAGGACAAGTTTAAAAAATGTATTGGATGAAAATTATATCAAATTTAATATTGGCTTCAGCCTGAATGATAATGAGTGGTTTTTAAAAAGAAGATACGACTAATAGATTATAATTTCCACCCTGTATATAAGGCTTCTATTTTTTCTACTAATTCCAAAGCAATTCTTTCTTGCGCTTCCATGGTTGATGCTCCAATATGTGAACTTATGGAAATTTTTGGATGTCGAATTAATCTAGCATTAATGGAAGGTTCATTCATAAAAACATCCAACCCTGCACCGGCGACTATCCCATTTTCTATTGCATTTAAGAGCGCCTCTTCATCTAAATTTTCACCTCTTGAAGTATTAATTATAAATACTCCATTTTTCATTTGGTTAAACTCTTCAGCAGATAGAATGGGTTTGCCAATGTTCGGAGAGTGGAGACTGATATAATCAGCTTGTTTGAGCCCTGACATTAATTCTTTTATCATTATTAGTGGGATGACCATTTTCTGGCCCTGAATATCAAAATTAATTTCTGCACGCTCTATAAAAGGATCAAAAACTATCAAGTTCATGTCACAGCCAAAAGCCATTTTTGCCAATTCTCTTCCGATTCTCCCGAAGCCAATTAGTAGCAATGTTTTACCAGCAATTTCAGTATAACTTGATGCTTCCTTCTTTAAAGTGTTAAAACTCTCGGCGTCTTTTAGATTTCGATTGCTGATTTGAAGTCCTCTTGTGATGCATAAAAGGTGGGCCATGGTAAGTTCCGCAACCGATTTTGATGAGGCTGCAGGGGTATTGATTATTCTAATGCCTTTAGACAAAGCGTATTCTACATCGACATTGTCAAGCCCCACACCTCCTCTGCCAATGAATTTTAATTTCGGACATAGGTCTATTAATTCCTTGCGGACTTTGGTGGCACTTCGGATAATAATGCCATCAAAAGCTGGAAGTTGATCGTTCAATTCAACTTGGGATATTTTTTGATTGCTAATTTCAAAACCAAATTTCTTCAGAGCCTCTTGCCCTGAATTCTCCATTCCATCATTAATTAAAATTTTCCAACACATATTTTTTCAAAAAAAAAGGAACCCGAAGATCGGATTCCTTTTTAGTTTAATTTGTAAAAATTAAAACTATTTTCTTTTAGACAATTTTACCATTTGATAAAACTTAGTCATTTCCTGTTCCAATATCTTTACTGCCTCGGGGTGCTTATTTTGATAGGCATAATCCCGGGCTGTCTTTCCGTCAAAACTTTCTAATGTAGGATTAGCCCCGGCATTAATTAAGACTTCAATACATTCTAAATTACCTCCTTTAGCTGCAAACATCAAGGCATCATGGCCTTCAACAATTTGTTTAGCGTTGGCACCTTTATCTAATAGTATTTTAGTTAATTCAGGATTGGCCATCAACCCGGAATATCCAAGAGGAGATATTTTTTTACCTTCTACTTCAAATGGTGCATGAATGTCATGGCCTTCATTTATCCAAAGTAGGAGTCCTTTGGAATCACCTTTGTCTAAGGTTACTTGAACCCTTGATTGGCTGAATGATACCTGTTGAATGGCTAAAAATGAGATTACGGTGAAGAATATATGTTTTAACATGGCTAAAAACGATTAAATTATTTGTTTAAAAATTTGAATGTAGACCAGAGATAAGACTCCATACCCACTCGAAATGCTGCTTAAAGTTAGCATTTTTCTCAGAATTAACTTATCCTTTCCCATAAATTTGCCTGGCCTTGGTTTTCCAGAAAGTTCTTTAGGACTAGATTTATTGGATGGATTAATTTTGGATCCTTATGGAGGATAGCTGCTGCTATATTGTGAGCGCTTTTAAGTATATCCTGGTCTTCACGGATATTAGCCATTTTAAGTTCCAATAAGCCACTTTGCCTGGTTCCTTCCAAATCACCCGGACCTCGTAGACGAAGATCTGCCTCCGCAATTTTAAAACCATCATTGGTTTCACACATGATTTGAATCCTCGCCTTGGCTTCGTCACCTAGGTGATCGGTTGTCATTAGAATACAATAAGACTGATCAATACCTCTCCCCACACGTCCCCTAAGTTGGTGAAGTTGAGAAAGGCCAAATCGCTCGGCATTCTCAATTACCATCACACTTGCCTTGGGTACATTGACGCCCACTTCTATAACGGTTGTGGCAACCATGATATGGGAGCTTCCACTTACGAATCGTTTCATCTCAACTTCTTTATCTTTGCTTTTCATTCTACCATGGACCACACTAATTCGGTATTCAGGTGTAGGAAAAAACGTCAACAATTTCTCATATCCCATGTCTAGATTTTCCAGATCAAGTTTCTCAGATTCTTCAATTAATGGATAAACAATGTAGACCTGACAGGATTTGGCAATTTGGTCTTTCATAAAATTATATAAATGACCTCGTTGAAAATCTCTGAAATGTTTGGTTTGGATTTCTTTTCGATTGGGAGGCAATTCATCTATTATTGAAATATCGAGATCCCCATAGAGGCTCATCGCTAAGGTGCGAGGTATAGGTGTGGCCGTCATCACCAATACATGTGGAAGATTCACTTTTGATTTTTTCCATAACCTAGATCGCTGCTCGACACCAAACCTATGTTGTTCATCAATTACTGTTAGCCCTAAATTGTTAAAAACCACGGCATCTTCTATTAAAGCATGGGTGCCAATAGCAAGGTGAATACTTCCGTTACCTAATCCTTCTAATATTTGATCTCTTTCTTTTCCTTTTATGTTTGAGCTGAGAAAACAAATCGATATAGGTAAATCTTTCAACAGTTCTGTCAAACTTTGAAAATGTTGTGATGCTAGAATTTCAGTAGGAGCCATAATGCAAGCTTGAAATCCATTTTCAATGGCGATCAACATAGTCATTAAGGCGATGATGGTTTTGCCACTACCGACATCTCCTTGAAGAAGTCTATTCATTTGTTTGCCTGATTGTAAATCGGAATGAATTTCTTTTAGTACCCGTTTCTGAGCATTCGTTAATGTAAATGGTAACTTATCTGTATAAAATTGATTGAAAATTGGCCCTACAGTTGTCATTTTAAATCCAGAAACCATTTCATTTCTTAGAGCCTTGGCCTGCTGCATTTTTAATTGAATGAAAAACAGTTCCTCAAACTTTAATCGCTGTTGCGCAGCGAATAAATGCCCCTGATCTTTTGGGAAATGAATGGATTTTAAACTTTCATATCGATTGATTAAATTGAATTTTTTCAGAATATATTCAGGAAGATTTTCAGGAACCATTCCAGGTTTTAAATGGTCCAATAAACTTTGAATTATTCTCCTTCTACCTCGTGCGTCCAAACCTTTTGCATTGAGTTCTTCATTGCTGGAATATATAGGAGCCAAGCCTCTTTTTTGTATCGTCTCATCCGACCAAACTTCCATTTCAGGATGAATCATGTTTTTGATTCCAGAAGTATAATTTACTTTACCATAGATAAGATAATGTTGACCTGGTGAAATATTTTTAAGTACCCACGAATGCGCCCTAAACCAAACTAACTCAAGGAAACCAGATTCGTCTTTTCCCATAGCAATCACCCGTTTTGTTTTGCCATGGCCTTTTTCATTTAAATCAACGACCAAGACTTTACTCTGGGCGTATTGGTCCACCTGAAGTTCATGAATTTTGCTTATCAGGGTCTTATTCAGGTACCTGAACGGAAAGATATAAAGCAACTCAGCCAATGTTTGAACTTTTAAATGCTTTCGTAAAAGTGCACCTTTGACAGGTCCGACTCCTTTAAGGTATTCTATAGCTTGGTCGAGATCCATTTTTTAATTCAATATTTAAAATTGACTTCGCAAAGTAATATGCTTATTTGAATTAATTAAAATAGGGTGTCTAAAAAGGGTCACTTGCATAGAATAGGTCCATAAAAGCTATGGAAAGAAGTGTATACTAAATAGGGATTTAATCAAGGATAATAAGTTATTATGTATCTTTGTTATATAATAATAGCGCTTCATGCAATTTTCAATTAGGTTTATCAATTTTAATCAGGATGAACAGTGTAAGGCAAAACCAAATAGCAGAGTTAATACGTCGAAATTTTAGCATGGTACTCACCGCTGAGGGTAGTTATATCTATGGCTCTCAGGTATTGGTTACGGTGACAGGTGTTAAAATGACCCCTGATTTAGCGTTGGCAAAAATTTACCTTAGCGTCTTTAATGTAGAACATAAACAAGAAATTTTATTGCAGATGGAACAAGAACATTTAAGGCTCAAGCAATCCTTGTACCATCGAATCAAGAAACAATTACGCATTATGCCTGAGCTGAAATTTTACCTGGACGATACGTTGGATGAAGTATATAAATTGGATGCTTTGTTCAAAAAGATGAAGGATGAAAATCGCTTAGGAAAGGAAGAGGCGATTTAATCAGGCGGGAATAATTACAGATACCTAAACGCTCATTTTACTTAAAAAATCACCTTTTAATTTGACTAAATCTTAGGAATCGGACTGCCGTGAGGATCCGTTTCAGGAAACCCAAGTTTTTCGTCAACTTCATTTATATCTTCTTCTGAGAGATGATGTTCAAATCGCTCAGCTTCTTCATGAATTTGATCAATATTTAAGCCTAGTTGGTCTACCAGAAAAGTTTCCCATAAGCGATGTGCGCGAACCAATTGATTTGCCCTTTTCATTCCTTCAGCACTTAGTTTTATTTCAGTTTTGGATGGCTCCATTAATCCCAGCTTGGTAAGAGTATAAAACCATTTTTTAATCTTACTAGGACTATGGCCAATTTTCGAGGACAGTTCTTCAAATGTTAGTCCATGATTAGCTCCCGATTTGAAACTTTGTTTCAAAATGTCTTCGATTATAACTCTTTTTTCCATTTGTCTTTTTCTGAACCATTTAGGAATAAGACCCCTTTTTGGAGCGATCATCACGATGATCATGTAGAATGCCGTAGTAACGATGGCCATAGATGGTCCCGGTGGAAAGTCAAAAGATATCGATAGGAGTATTCCAGTCATTGCGGCGAGCATTCCGATAATTCCTGCAGTAGCTAATACGCGAGATAAACGGTCGGAAATTAATAAAGCAGCCGATGCGGGTGTTATGAGCATGGCGACAACAAGGATAACTCCTACACTTCTTAGAGATGCTACTACAGACAAGGACAATAATAGCATAAGTAAATAGTGAATAGAAGCCGGCTTAAATCCAAGGGTTTCTGCAATAACAGATTGAAATGTGGTCGTGAACAATGCCCTGTATGACAATAATATGACAATTAGTACCAACAATGCCATTCCGGAGGTTAAAATTACGTCTTCCACAGAGACCGCCAGAATATTTCCAAATAGGAAGTCTTTTAAATCAATATGAACGCCTTCATTATGGCTTAACCAAGAAATGCCTATAACTCCGGTCGAAAACATAAATGTGAAAATGATACCAATTGCGGCATCATTTTTTACACGCACCTTTTGTTGGAGCCAGGTAATTAATATTGCTGATAATAAACCTACCAGCACCGATCCACCAAAAAATGCAGCCGTGGAGTAACCAAAGAGAATAAAAGCCAATACTATGCCGGGCAATATGGCGTGGGATAAAGCATCACCTATTAGTGACATATTTCTTAATACGATGAAGCAACCTAGCACTCCACAAAGTCCTCCTACCAACACCGAGGCTAAAACAGCCCTTATTCCAGATTCCATCATAAAAAACTGGATGATGTGCTCGCTTATTTCTGCCATATTTTTTTAAATATTTATTACAAAGTTAAATCATTCAAAAAATATATTTAGGCTAATCTAATATTATTTCAAAATATTTTAATTTTGGAAAAGTTTATTAGAAATTGTACGTAATCAATTTAAAATCAATAAATTGCAAAACACTGCCCTGTGGTGAGGGAGAAGTAGAAAATTAAAATCTTATGGTAAGTACTAATTCGAGAATTACTTGGGAGTAATTTGAGCTGAACTATCTCGTGGACCTTTGACTTGTGGCTTCAGGAAATTTTTAAAAAAATCTATCCCTTCCGGACTGATTTTATTCATATTAAGCACCTTGGCCTGCATGTCTACCCAAACCATAGCATTGCTACCGTCACTGTAATATAAATCTGCATCATAGACTATTTCACCATTTTTTTGAAAAGATACCCTGCCTTCCGGTTTGCTTCCCGGAGCCACAATGCCTTTTTCATCTGTGATAAAAGAGACTACATATTGGACCGCCTGAGGATTATCGAAGTTCATACTGACATTTACTTCTTTCTTAAGAGATATCAAATCTATGCTCGTGCAATTTTTATTTAACTCGCTAATAGTTTCAGCAGGCAAGGGACTAGCATCCATTGTAGATTTAGGGCCAGTTGAATTAGAGGTTGAATTTTGTTTACATCCTACACTACAAAAGGCCATTAAAATTGCAAACCAAATTTTCATTTCTTAAGGATTAAAGCGGTATTGAAGGCCCAAAGATAAAAAATAACTGATCATGCGAACTTCATTATTATTAGAAGTAAATTCAATTAACGGAGTCAATGATCGCGTATACCTTGCATTTAAAGCCCACCTGGAGGCATAGTAATAATTAAATCCAATCAACCAACTTAAATCATTTTTCTTAAAATCCTGATCCAGGCCGCTCAAACTGGAGCTACTAATGAGTCTGCCTAATGAAAAGCCTCCTTGAAAATGCATTCGGTAATAGGATTTTTCTCCAGTATTAGTCAGCCAATCCTTTACATTTAAAATAAAAGGCACTTCCAAATAATTCAATCGAAAAGCTACTAATGGGGGATCATTTTTACTAAAATGGGACCCGCGTTGACTAAATAAAAATTCTACATTTAGATCCAGAACTCTGTTTATTCTGGCTAAAGCTGTGATGCCGCCCATGGCCCCGATTTGGTCAAAACCAAACAGATTATCGCCATCAATTTGAGCTAAATTCACTCCTGCTTTAATTCCAGCTCCAAACCTTCTGTCATCCTGTGCCTTTACCTTCGTAAATGGGACCATAAAGATTATGGATACTAATAGGAGAGTCCCGCTCCATTTCGTACTGGTAATAAAAGATATTTTTTTATATAATTTATTCATATATATTCTGCTTACTTTTTGTTGATTTAACATATTTAAAATTTTCTAATAAATCAAATTGATTACTTTTACTTGTGTTTTGTACTGGATCAAACGAATGAAACATGAAATATACAAGGGCAAACCTAAAAAAAATAGAAATATTGTGCGAAGATCTGGGCTATAAAGTTCGATATGAGCAGGGTCATTTTCAATCAGGGTATTGCAGAGTCGAGCATAAAAAGATTTTGGTGATCAATAAATTTTTTGATATTGAGGGAAGAATGAATTGCCTTCAAGAACTTATACCCATACTTCCTGTCGATGAAGCTTTACTGACTAAAGAAAATTTAAAAAATTACAAACTCATGATTAATTTGCGACCGGATATAACTGATTCAGCCGCGGATTAATTTGAAATTAACATTTTTAGGTACTGGAACATCACAAGGCATCCCGTTGATTCAATGCCCTTGTGAGGTTTGTCATTCTAAAGATCCTAGAGACAAAAGGCTTAGAACGTCCGTGCATCTTGAAGATGGGGATCTTTCTTTGGTTATCGATATTGGCCCTGATTTTAGACTACAGATGTTGCAAAATCAAATTAAAAAAATAGACGCTATTCTTATTACACACGCACACGCCGATCATACGGCAGGATTGGATGATATCAGACCCTTTAATTTTATACAGAAATCAACGGTTCCGTTTTATGCTGAAAAATTAGTCATCGAAGATTTAATCAAACGATTTGAATATATATTTAAAGAAAATACCTATCCCGGCGTTCCTCAAATTACCCTTCACGAAATTACCTCTGGAACGAATTTTCAAATTGGGAACCTCAGCATTTTTCCTTTCAGAGTATGGCACGGAAATTTAGGAATCCTTGGATTTAAGTTTAATAATTTGGTATATATTACCGATGCTAAACGCATAGATGATGAGGTCCTGGAGCAAATTAAAAATTGTGATACATTGATTATAAATGCTTTGAGATTTGCAGAACATAAGATGCATTTTAATTTCCAGCAAGCATTGGCAATAATAGAAAAAATTAATGCTAAAAAAACCTATTTAATTCATATCAGCCATCAATTAGGATTGTCGGGCGATATCCTAAAAATATTGCCTCCCGCTGTTTTTTTAGCGTATGATGGTTTACAAGTAAACATTACCTCATGAATCGCCTCCAGTATGAAACCAGCCCATATTTATTGCAACATAGAGATAATCCTGTGGACTGGTGGTCTTGGGGTCCATTAGCATTAGAAGAAGCTAAACTTGAAAATAAACCCATACTAGTTAGTGTAGGTTATTCAACTTGTCACTGGTGTCATGTAATGGCACACGAATCATTTGACAATGAAGCCACCGCACAAATAATGAATGCGCATTTCATTTGTATAAAGATTGACCGGGAAGAAAGACCTGATCTCGATCATATATTCATGGATGCTGTCCAAATGATGGGAGTTCACGGAGGATGGCCACTCCATATTTTTTTAACGCCAAACTTAAAACCCTTTTTTGGTGGAACTTATTTTCCTCCGATGCCAAAATATGGAAGGCCTTCCTGGAATCAAATTTTATTAGCCATTCACGATGCGTTTCAAAAAAAATCAACTGAAATAGTTGAGAATGGTCAAGCCATTTTTGATCAATTGTCGAAAAATTATACGCAAACAAAAATATCCATTGATTCTAATCTCACCCATACTGGAGTTGTTGAAATTGTTGATAAACTTCAAACAAATTTTGATTATGAAGAAGGCGGATTTGGCTCTGGTCAAAAGTTTCCCAACACGATCGCGTTGCAGTTGTTTTTGCAATATTATGCATATACTAATGATCCCAACATTTTAAGCAATGTAGTACTCTCCCTAAAAAAAATGTGCACTGGTGGCATGTTTGATCATATAGGCGGGGGATTTTCACGTTACACTGTCGATCGACAATGGAACGTCCCACACTTTGAAAAAATGCTTTACGATCATGCATTGATCATGCCAATACTTGCTCAAGTTTATTGTATAACCAAGGATGAAGCGTGGCTTCATTTTTTAGAGAAAAGTTTTTATTTTTTTGAAAGAGATTTACGCGCCCCTAATGGATTGTTTTTTTCTGCTATGGATGCAGATTCTGAAGGCGAGGAAGGGAAATTTTATACCTGGACAAAAGATCAAATTACCAATATTCTTGGTAATGACGCTGGATCATTTTTTCAAATGATGGAATTAATTCCTTTTGAGCATGGGGAAGGACAAGTTTTATGTATTAGAAAACTACACAGGAAATTATCCAAACAAGAATTTCAACAATATAAAAGCCTTGGACAATCATTTGATAAGCTGTTTAAATTCAGATCAACAAGAATACCACCTTCTATTGATGTCAAGAATATATTATCCTGGAATGCATTGATGGTAGTAGCCTATACCCAGACATTTAAATATACTGGTAACCAAGTCTGGAAAATTAAAGCGGAAGAATTATTACAAAATATTTTACGTCAATACAGTTTGAATGATAACAGTCAGCATTATGCACGCATCGTTAATGGAAACAATAAACAAGGTCATGGTTTTTTAGAGGATTATGCATACTTATTGTATAGTATATTGAATGTATTTACATTGAGTGGTGATGAAGAATACTTGTCGATATCGGAACCCCTGCTTGAATATATAGAAGACCATTTCTTAAATGGAAGCCCGGTTTTCCAATTTGTAAGTAAGTTTCATTCAGACAGCCTCATGCCTTTTTCAGATTTGCAGGATCATTCTTTGCCAAATGCCAATGCAATTATGATGGAATGCTATCGTTTACTTTTTATGCTGACGGATAAAGCCAAATATGAAGCGCGTGTTCAAGAAATGTGGAAGCTTGTATCGAAACAAGCTCTTGATCATCCATTTAGTTTGTGTAGTTGGATTTCTTCGTTTATTGAATATGAATTGGGAGGCCTTTTGATGAAATCAAGGAATTTGGATGAATTAATTCAAATTAGTTCAACTGAATATTTCCCTTTTTCGATTTTTAAAAAAGATGGTTTAGACCAAAACGATTGGATTCAGTTATGTACTAAAAACCTTTGTACTGAAATAAAGGCCGAGGCGATTTCAAATGAATTAGCGTTATGGAAAAAGAAATATTATCATTTTGAAAAATAGATTCTCATTGACATTTGTCCTCCTTTTAGGACTATTTATACCAGGTTTTTGTCAACAGAGGTCCATTTCAGGATTGTCTAATTGGGATAAATATGCTCAAAACATTGCCTATCCTGGTATGAACCGGCAGTTTATTTTATCGGGCTTTTTCAGAGAACAATGGCAATCTATCCCGGGTCACCCATCCACTAAATCATTAATGACTCATTTTCCTTGGACCTTGATAAATGGAGGAGCCGGATTTTTAATCCGACATGATCAAATTGGCTTGGAGTCTCATTTTCATATTCAGTCTTCGGCTAATTATATATATAATGCAGATCGATTAATTTTTTCGACTGGAATCTATTTATCAGGAGAATTCCTAAATCTGGACCTCAATAAAAGTAAAACCCCGGAAGGAGAATATAATGGGACCCAGATAAATCACAATGACCCACTATTATCAGCAGGTGGAGCTTCTGGGTTTCGAATCAATACTGGTTTAGGTATTTATGTAAGGTCGCCCTGGTTGGACGGAGGATTTACTATATATAATCTTCTCAGAAGTCAATCATCAGATTTATACCGTGATCAAAGACATTTAGTTATGTCCTTAAGCCGTGAAATCAAAATAAACCGGTTTAAAATAATCCCTCAAATGGTGTTAATGACAGATTTTTTTGAGTACCAAAATGAAATTATTTTAGATTTTTATTTAAATGGCAATATTTTTGGAGGTGGAATGATAAGAGGGTACAATGGAAATTCTCTTGAATCGGTTGGTGCTCGATTTGGTTTTAAGTTGACCAGGGATATTCAACTAGCTTATCAATATGAATTTTCTATAGGGCAACGTAAGAAAAATATTTTTGGACCCTCACAAGAGCTGGGTATAAGCTATAAGATTTCAACTAAGGAAGGCCTTAGTCGTTCTAAGATCTGGTATAATCCGCGATGGTCAGATTAATAAGCTTAGCAATGAGCTAAATAGATATGTTTTTTTGTGTAATATAATTGATCAATATTTTTAATCTTTTATACAATAAAAAGCAATTAAATGCTGTTCTCCAATTGATCCGAAGGTATTAGGTAGTTTAAGACGGCGTTTTTTCGGAATTAAATTTTTGTGATAAATATATTCGTTTTATATTTACGCAACTTTTTTAAAAGACAAAGTAGGTAAATCGTAACTAGATGAGGAAATTGAATCTCTCTCCCTTGGTCTTGTTGCTCGTAGTAGTATTTTCCTGTGGGAAAAAGCAACAAGATGGCCAACTCACCGGCGTATTTGAACGTCCGAAGTGGGGTGGAATTAATCCTTTTGGGATGGTATATGTGCCCAGTGGCACGTTGACTATTGGTCAAAATGATCAGGATATGTTTAATACACATATTCAAAAGGCAAAGGCTATATCCATTTCAGGTTTTTATATGGATGACACAGAAATCACCAATAACGAGTATCGTCAGTTTACAGATTGGGTCAGAGACTCTATTGCTCACACTGCCTTAGGCCACCTAATTGATAGTGAAGATGGATCCACGCAGTTAGTAGACTGGGAGCAAGAAATTGATTGGTCAGATGAAACACTTACGGATTTGTATTTTCAAGGAGCTGATGCTTTTAAGGGTGTCAAAGAACTTGATTCTAGAAAATTTATTTACGAATGGGAATGGAAAGATTGGCAAATGGCTGCTCACAGCAGAGGTATTAAGCGAAATGCCATTATCCATAAAGAAAAAATAAACATCTATCCAGATACATTATGTTGGATTAGAGATTTCTCCTATTCTTATAATGAGCCATTTACGCGAAATTATTTCACGCATCCTGCATTTGATGATTATCCTATCGTCGGTATTAACTGGAAGCAAGCCAGGGCTTTTTGCTATTGGAGGACTATTTTATGGAACACTTTTAAAGGGGATGAAGAACCAAATTCAGAAGAATTTCGCCTTCCGACAGAACATGAATGGGAATGGGCAGCTCGTGGAGGATTGGAATTATCTCCCTATCCTTGGGGTGGCCCTTATACACGGAATGCTAAGGGATGTTTGTTAGCTAATTTTAAACCAGGCCGTGGAAATTATCCGGAAGACGGAGGGCAATATACAGTTAAAGCAGATGCTTATTTTCCAAATGAATATGGTCTCTATAATATGGCTGGCAATGTTGCAGAATGGACGGAAACAGCTTTTCATGACAACATGCAGAATTTTGTACATGACATGAATCCAGACATAAAATATGATGCAAAAGATGAAGATCCAGAAT
>JALYPU010000019.1 GCA_030856215.1 Bacteroidota bacterium | reverse complement strand
AGTTTGTTGTGAGCAATCTGGCGAGTGTAAAATTTCAGATCTTAAAATTAAGCGTACAGATTGTAATGAGGAAAAAGAATTTTATATCTATCTGAAATTTAACCATAAAGGCACATCAGATTGTTTTCGTGTAAAAGGTAATGGCCATAACTATGGAGAATTTAAATATTCTCAACTACCTGTAAAATTGGGTCCATTTAAAGGGGATTGCACCACGGAATATGAATTTGTTGTCATTGATTGTAAAAACGAACATTGCGGCGCAGAAATTAATTTGGGTAAAGTTTGTTGTGAGCAATCTGGCGAGTGTAAAATTTCCGATCTTAAAATTGAGCGCACAGATTGTAATGAGGAAAAAGAATTTTATATCTATCTGAAATTTAACCATAAAGGCACATCTGATTGTTTTCGAGTGAAGGGAAATGGCCAGAACTATGGTGAATTCAAATATTCTCAACTACCTGTAAAATTGGGTCCATTTAAAGGGGATTGCAAAACAGCGTATGAATTCGTAGTTATTGATTGTAAAAATGAGCGATGCTTGGAGGACATTCAATTAGGTAAAGTTTGCTGTGAACATAGAGCTAATTGCGAAATCACAGAATTAAAAGCCACCCCACTCCATTGCACCGGTCCTGGAAAATATTCGTTAAAAATAGATTTTAACCATGTTGGAACTACAAATACCTATTTTGATTTATTCGATAGAAATGGTCATATTGGATATTATAAATTTTCTGACCTACCATTGACAATTGCTGACTTTTCACAAAGCGGACGAGAGCATGACTTGATTAAAGTTTGTGAAAATGATAATCCGAAATGTTGTGCGGTAATAGAATTTAAAGGACCGACTTGTTTAACGAGTCAAAAAGAAGCCAGCTTGGATCAAATTAAAATTCATATTTCCAGTGGCAAAATTGTTTTGAGCTCTCAACAAGAGATGCCTGAGAAGTTAGACATCAAAATGTATGAATTAACAGGTAAACAGGTGCCGATAAATGGCATGGAGCGTAGCTTTTATGAAGTGACCATGGATCAACCATTATTTAGTGGAATGCTCATTATAGAACTTAAGAGTGATCAAAAACATAGACAAGCTAAACTCATAAGTATCAGGACCAATTGATAATTTTATAGGTTCGAGCATTTGAAAGGATCGTTTAATCTTTAGGTTAGACTAAAACCTGAATAGATTTTTAAAGGATAGAAAGTAATATTTTGACGTTTTCGGTGAGGAACTAACTTTTTAAAATTCTTACAATATTGCTTATTGCCAAAAATTAAGTAAGGTTTCCCTAGATTAAGTTTGTAATAAATATTAATTTTGTCGTAAATCAGTACAAAAACTTTTATATGATGAAAATTCTACTCTTTGTTTTAGTAAGTATATTCTGTTTTAGCCAGTTATCTGCTCAAACTATTGAATATAGTGAAGACTTCGAATCCTATGCAGATGGTTCTTTCGTGGCACAATCTAGTGGAGGTAAATTTACAACCTGGACAAACAATCCTGGGGGTGCTGACGATGCCAATATATCAACGGAACATGCTTACTCGGGTACAAAAAGCATTCGATTATACAGCAATGTAAGTACCGGCGGTCCTGCTGACTTAATCCTACCATTACCCAACGCATATGTAACAGGGATTGCTGAAATGTCATGGTACATGTATGTTCGATCGGGAGCATCCGGTTATTTTAACCTACAATCACGAAAGCCAGTGGGAACAACCTGGGGCATTAATGCAATTTTTAATGCAGATGGTACTTATGTCATAGATGGTGAAGGGACCATTTTCAGCACAGGGACCTTTAATCCGGATACTTGGTTTAAGTTTACCATAAAGGCAAATTTAACACTAAATAGATGGGAGATATTTCTGGATGATGCGAAAATTGCGTCTTATAATGCTGTTACCAATTCATTCTATGGCATCGACTTTTTCCCTTTTAATCCAGTTAGCCCTTTCGAATCAGAATACTATGTAGATAACGTATATTACAAATTTGTACCTCATGTTCCAAAGCCATTGGATGCAGCAGTTACAAAAATTAATATCTCCAGCAAAGTTTTGAAAGGTAAGCTATATACTATTTCTGGGCAGATTAGAAATATTGGTAATACCAATATAACGTCTATTGAAGTAGAATGGAGTGATGGAACGAACACGTTTACTAAAAGCATTAGTGGCATCAATATCGCTAAAAATGCCGTATATAACATTGCATTAGACCAGAAATTTGTCACGAATTCATCTACTGCAAACATTTATTTCAGGATTATTAAGATTAACACTGTGGTTGATGATGATCCTAGTAATAATACTTTAACCATTCAGCCAGAGGTCGTCGTACCAGCTGAAGGGAAAAAGGTGTTTATCGAAGAAGCAACAGGCACCTGGTGCCAGTGGTGTCCAAGGGGTGCTGTATTTTTAGACTTGATGGATAAAGAATATAATGATTATGTTATTCCAATAGCCGTGCATGGAGGAAGTGCTACTGAACCTATGTTGCCCATTCAACCTTGGGCTGCCAATTTACCTATAACGGGCTATCCATCGATGGTTGTTGATAGAAAATCAGTGGTCGATCCTAGTGCTATCGAAGGCAACTTTTTTAATTTAATCATCAATGAACCACTAACCACCATTATTAATAAAGCAAGTTTTAATCCAACTACTAATGAAATAACTGTGGAGGTAGAAGCAACCGCAAAAGTAGATTTAAATGGTGATTATAGATTGAATCTGGCTATTGTAGAAGATAGTGTCCGCGGGACAACATCTTTTTATAATCAGTCAAACGCTTATGCAAATAATGCCGCTGGACCTATGGGGGGGTATGAAAATTTACCGAATCCAGTACCCGCATCAAGAATGATCTATCGACACGTGGGTAGATCCATCGTAGGAAATTTTGATGGCGTAGTGAATAGTTTTCCTGCTAGCTTAAATGCAGGTCAAAAAACCTCCTATACTTTTACATATGTTGTTCCTGCAACTCAAAAGATCAATCAAATAAGCTTAGTAGGATTTGTAATTGCTCCGGATGGTACTATCGATAATGCTACCAGTACGCATTTAAGTACTGTGGTTGCTACAAAGGATTTGCCAGAACAAATAGCCTTATTTGAAATATCGCCTAATCCAACTTATGGGAATTCCAGAATTGAATTAGATTTAAAAGAATCTGCTTCTGTATCAGTTCAACTCTCCACGTTAGATGGTGTAACTATTGCAACCAAAAATTATGGTAAGTTAACGGGCAGTCAGATATTCCCTATTCAAACTGATAATTTATTCAATGGAATTTATAATGTTCAACTCCATATTGGAAATAAAATAATTTCCAAAAAATTGGTGGTTTTAAGATAAGATAATTTGATATTATTGTATGGAGGAAGGTACTGTTTGGTACCTTCCTTTTTTATTTGGACATTTGCACCCTTATCACAAAGTAGCCAGGTATGTTTAAAATTGCCAAAAGAACTCAGGACATGAATGAATCGGCCACTTTGCAAATGGCGCAAATGGCCAGGGAACTCACTTCAAAAGGGCATGATATTATTAATCTGAGCCTTGGCGAACCAGATTTTGACACGCCTCTACATATTAAAGAGAAAGCCATTGAAGCCATTAGGCAAGGTTTTACGAAATATACTCCTGTAGCTGGCACTATGGAGCTTAGGGAGGCCATATCAAGGAAATTTTTAAGAGAGAACCACCTGGATTATAAACCCTCACAAATAGTAGTCTCCAACGGAGCGAAACAGAGTTTTGCTAATTTATGCTTTGCTACATTGAATAAAGGGGACGAGGTCATTATTTTTTCTCCTTACTGGGTTAGTTACTTTGAAATTATAAAGCTCGCAGGAGCCATTCCTGTCATCGTTTCTTCCGAAGTAAATGATGATTACAAACCAAGCGCATCGGATTTAAAAAAGGCTATTACTAACCAAACCAGGTTTATTATATTTTCTTCTCCGTGTAATCCCACGGGGACTGTTTTTACACGAATTGATTTTGAAAACTACGTTGACGTATTGAAAAACTACCCAGACATTTTTATAGTGGCAGATGAAATTTATGAGCATATACTTTTTGAAGATGATCACATCAGCATTGGCTCCTTTTACGGAATGAATGAACGCACAGTAACCATAAATGGATTCTCGAAAGGATTCGCCATGACCGGATGGCGGTTAGGCTACATGGGAGCTCCAAAAGAAATTGCAGATGCTTGCACAAAGATACAGGGTCAGTTCACATCCGGGGCTGCGTCTTTTACACAAAAAGCAGGGGCTTTTGCATTGGAATCTGATTTAACTCCGACGAAGGAAATGTGTGCTGCGTTCAAAAATAGGCGCGATGTGCTATTGAATAAAATTGCCGAAATCACCAAGTGGAAAGTGAATCAACCTAAGGGGGCATTTTATGTGTTGCCGGAAGTCGATGCCTATTTCAATATGTCTTATGAACACTATAAAATCAACACGGCGAATGACCTCGCCATCTATATTTTAAATGAAGCACAAGTTGCTTTAGTTTCTGGAGAAGCATTTGGAGCACCAAAATGCCTTCGCATTTCTTATTCTCTGTCTGAAGCCAAAATTATTGAAGCTGTTGACCGTATTAAAAAAGCATTAGACAAGCTTTCTTAGCAGATCAATCCAATATTTTGTAATTATTATTCCTGATTTCTACCATTCTTACATACGAATTCTCATAATAATCAGGCAATTCATTACGTGAAGGGTTTAATTTATTTTTATAGACCGGCGTTATAATAAACTGCGTTTGCAAACCGGTATAATTATTTTTAGAAATTTTATTATCAATATCCATGTCGTAATTCCTGATAGAATTAATAATAAATTTTATTAAATCATATCCTTCTACAGCATCTTCGCTAGGAAATTCACGGTATTCCTGGAAATATTTTTTCTTAAAATTTCGGATCTCAGCATCCTCCGAATTTACATAGTTACTTATGGTTAGGCGCACTTTTTGTGTGTTAATGTAATCCATAATATCCGACTTCATTTCCAACCATTTGTAGGTTCCATATACAATAATTTCTTTGCCTGCATTTTCATGTGAAACTCTCCGTAAAAAATGATAAATATATTTTTCGTCTTTTGATAATGCCAGAGGTAATAAAAAGACCGTAGGTCCCTCCGCATGTAATAATGGGGTAAGTATCGGATTTTGTGAAGTGACTAATTCATCTTCTCGAATTATTTTTTCTTGGATATTGTCTTTATATAATCCATTATCGTTAAAATATTTGGATTTAGATTCTTCCGCAGATTTAGATACTAAAATGATATTAGAAATGGGATAATGATTCCGGGCATGCTCATTCATTAATTTAAAATGTGC
>JALYPU010000008.1 GCA_030856215.1 Bacteroidota bacterium | reverse complement strand
AATGATTGTCCATTTCTGTTGAAATACACCAAAAGCAAAAAAGAAAGTTGCTATTGCAGCGATAACAGAAATTGCCATATAAAATTTAGCTAGTTGCAAAATCCGGACAATGGTACCCACCTTTCCGGTGCAAAGGGACCCACCCCTAATTGCTTCAAAGAACTGATGGCATAAAAGTAGCAATAATTAATTTAATGATTTCTTTCGTAACGAATCTCCTTTGAGTTCAATTCTATGATGTTTTGCCGTTAATCGATCCAAAATAGCATCTGCAATGGTTGGATCATTGAGATAATCATACCAATTTTTAATAGGTAATTGAGAAGCGATGATCACCGAACTTTTAGCATACCGATCTTCCAGAATCTGAAGTAGTGCAAGCCTTAAATTTTGATCAAAAGGAACAAGTCCAAAATCATCCAGGATAATGAGATCTGTTTTTTGTAAATAATTCAGTAGCTTAGTAAACGTTCCATCCAGTTTACTTAGACTGATACGTTCACTAAAGCGATTCATATTTAGGTAAGTTACTTTATAACCCATGCAACAAGCCTGGTGACCCAAAGCACAAGCTAAATAACTTTTTCCTGCACCGGTTGCTCCTGTAATGAGGATGTTTTCAGATTTTCTAATAAAGGAACAGTCTACCAATTTGGAGATTTGTTCTTTAGATATGTTCCGTTTATCAGAGCAAATGATTTGCTCTAATGTTGCTTCATAACGGAGCTTACTAATTCGTACTAAGAATTTCATTTTTGCATCCTGACGATGATGCATTTCTGATTCTGCAAGTTGTGCAACTACCAGATGAGCTTGTGGTTGTTGATGAGCTGGTAAGTCTGTTATGGCTTTGTAGGTGGTTGCCATTCCCTGTAATTTCAACGTTCTAAGTTGTTGTAATGTTTGTTCAGTATTCATGATATTGATTTAATGATTAACAATAGGAATCAGGTCCTCTGAGATTGTCATGGTTAAATAAATTTGGTGGTGGTGGTGGATTTTTTGGATTAAAGTCTTGTTTATCCATATTATTTTTCAAGATTCTTGCTATTAAACCGTAATTGATTTTGGCTGCATGTTGTAATAATGTACATGTATGCTCCAATCGTTGTGGAGTATAAACCTTGGCTAGCCGTATTACGCCAAGACAACTATTATAACTCTGTTCTAAAAAAGTTCTGCTTTTAAGAATGTGATCGATTGCCATTGCAGTAGCCGGACCAATTAATTGAGCTTGCTTCATAAAATATTCGCAATCCCATCCTTTGTATTGATTCATAAATTTGTGGTTTGCCGGCATATGATCTTCTAAAGTGGTATAGTCATGACGCTTATAGTTTCGTTTATGTATAGCTACTCGTTTGAGATCATCATATATTTCCACAACATCAACCGTGTAAATAATTTTTAAACGCTTGCCAATCAATGTATACGGTACACTGTATTGATGATAATCCAGTCCAAGAATTACATGATAATTTAGTTGCACTTTACCAAAGGTTACTTGTTGATATACATAAGCTCGATCTGGTAAAGATTGTAGGAATGGTTTTTCCTGAGTTTCAAACAGCTCTTTTCTTGAAAAGTCCTTGCCTTGGAATCGTTGAGCATGGTGTAGTTCTAATTGCTCCATAACCTTGTACTGTAATTCTTCCAAACTAAAAAATTGCTGATCTCGCAAGGGCGCATAAATGCGTTGATATGCCAATCGCACCGCATTCTCCACACTTGCTTTATCTCTTGGTTTACGAACTCGTGATGTTACCGCATTGGTTCCATAATGAGCAGCCATCAATTCCATAGCTTGTGTAAAATGTGGATCATATCGATTTGCTTTTACAACTGCAGATTTTAAGTTATCACATTTGATACTTAATGGGACTCCTCCAAAATAATGAAGTGCATTGCATAAGCCCATTATAAACACCTGTTGTTGCTGAGATCGCAATACTTCCACATAAGTCATCCCACTAAAAGGAAATACGCAGACCAATACTTCGCATTCTATAATTTCTCCACTTGGTTTATCAATATAACTCAACAGGTTTCCGGCAAAGTCCACCATTATCTGTCTACCAGGTCTATGATGAATTTTGTATACAGCTTTATTTACTTTTTGTTGTTGAAGTATGTACCAACAAAATTGACTATGGCCATATCCCTGAGGATAATCTTTTCGATATTCGTGCCAAAGCAAGGTTTTAGTAACACCTGGCTTTTGCAGCTCCTGTCGGTAATATTCCATCCTGTCTTGTAAGTAATTGTAACGATGACTTGATTCATCACTTCGAGTTTCACGGGGATTATAAATAAGATCTGATAATTCCTCGTCAGAAAGCTCTAAAGCGGTCGCTAAGTCAATTCCTAGAGCTTGGAGGCGACATAGATATTCCCGGATTGTTTTACGAGATGTCCCCGTTTGCTTGGCAATTTCACGGATACTCATATCCGCTTTTTTCATTTGAAAAATACTCTTTACTTGATGCATAAGTTTTGGTTTAGCTGACATTGGTACTTGGATTTTGATATCCAAATACCTAATCTTTTGCATCAATTCTTATAAAGTTTGAAGGGGTGGGTCCCTTTGCTCCGGATTTTAAAATACAGCCCTATTTTAAAACCTCATTAAGTCTTAAACAGGTGGTACCCTTTGCTCCGGATTTGGTGGTACCCTTTGCTCCGGATTTGGTGGTACCCTTTGCTCCGGATTATGCAATTTGCAAAGATTGATCCGCTTTCACAGTGTGGGCATAGTTTACGAATGGCACTTCTAACATCACTGT
>JALYPU010000124.1 GCA_030856215.1 Bacteroidota bacterium | reverse complement strand
ATTCAAATAATTCTTTTCAATTTAAAAAAATTAATAAAAACGAAGATTGGCTGAGCAAAGAACTAGCTGGTTGCGAGTTTAAGGATGAGAGATTGGGTAAAAGATTTAAAAATTTGGCTAAACAGATGTGGGACGGTATCGGGAAAACCATCCCCTTCGCTTGTCAAGATTGGGCCAACACCAAAGCTGCTTATCGGTTTTTCTCAAATGAGAGAGTAAAAGAAATCGATATATTAAGCGGCCATTTTCAGTCAACTCGTGAGCGCGTTGAGTGTGTGAATGGACCGATTCTTGTTTTGCAAGATACAACTGAATTTTCATATCAAAGAGAAAATCCTGAGCTAATCGGTAAAACACACCTTATTCCAACGGGAAAATCATTATTGGGCAAGTAAAGTACCACACACAGTGTGGAATATTAATGCATTCCAGTTTTGCTGTGACAACAGAAGGCTTACCTCTGGGACTCACAGCAATAAAATTTTGGACGCGAGATAAATTTAAAGGCACAAATGCTCTTAAAAAACATATCAATCCGACCAGAATACCAATAGAAAAAAAGGAAAGTCATCGTTGGTTAGAGAATTTGGAGCAATCAACAAAATTATTAAATACCCCAAATCGATGTGTACATATTGGTGATCGTGAAAGTGATATATATGAACTTTATTGTATGGCAAAAAAATTGAAAACCCACTTTTTAGTCAGAACGTGCGTTGATCGATTAGCAGGTGATGGTAACCACACAATATCAGATGAAATGGATGAGACGAAGGTCAAAGGGCTTCACAAAATTGAGCTCCAGGATAAAAAAGGAAATCATTTTGATGTAACATTGGAGATCAAATATAGTCGCATTAAAGTATTACCACCCATTGGAAAGCAGAAGAAGTACCCAGAGTTATGGCTGACAGTGATATTTGCTGAAGAAAAGAATACCCCTAAAAATAGAGAGAAAATAAGTTGGAAACTTATAACAGATTTATCAGTTAAATCAGGAAAGGAGGCCATAGAAAAACTTAACTGGTATGCCATGAGATGGAAAATTGAAACTTTTCATAAGATATTGAAATCAGGATGCAAAGCGGAGGAATCGAAACTCCGATCAGCAGAGAGATTAACAAAACTGATATCAGTCTATTGTATACTCAGTTGGAGAATATTTTGGATGACGATGATAAATCGTTCTTGCAAGGATGCATCGCCTAAGTTGGCGTTGACCGAAATGGAAATTAATCTATTGGATCAAATTAGAAAAAGTAAAAAGCAAAGTTCAGAGAAAAGCAAAAGATTGACAGATTATATAAATCAAATAGCCAAATTAGGCGGCTATCTTGCCCGGGCATCTGACTCGCCACCTGGAAATATTGTGATGTGGCGAGGTCTATCAAGATTAACTGATATTAATTTAGGATTTAATTTAGCGTTGAAAATTGTGGGTAATTGAAAGTCAGTTAAATGCATCTGTCCAAATCAATTGAATTTCATAATCTATAACTTCATCAGTCAATTAGGAAATAACAAATGAGCAATATGTCATTGCAAGAGCGTCGCGAACGATGGAAGGTATTTATTGAGGAGCAAGAGATTAGTGAGCTTTCTCAAGAAGCATTTTGCAATCTGCACAATCTTTCTCTCTCAACCTTTACTTACTACCGAGGTCAATTTCGGAACAAGCAAAAGGCATCCAAAAATACTCTTGGTGAATTTTCTCCAATTAGTATAACAAGTTCATCGGACTCGGCGGAAATACGATTGTCACTTTCTAATGGATTGCAATGCTCATTTCCAGCTGATATTAATTCTACACGCCTCAAAGAATTAGTTTGGATCTTTCTATCATGCTAAATACAGATAATATAAAAATACATTTTTATACTCAGCCTGTCGATATGCGAAAATCAATAGACTCATTGTGTATTCTAATCTCAGATGTTTTAAACATGGATCCAACAGACGGCAGCTTGTTTTTGTTTCGTAGCAAAGGCGGAAACAAGTTAAAGGCTGTATACTATGAAACAAATTGTTTTACTTTGTGGTACCGACGCCTTGAGAAAGGCCGCTTTGATTTTGATCGTAATGGTAAAGGTCATATCGAAATGAGCAGAGAGTATTTTAATTGGCTTCTAGCAAGTGATAAGTTCTCACGATTAGAGACAATGGAGAAACAAAATATATCCAATTTCTTTTGAAATTAAATTGTCAAGCACTATTGAATTTGTTAAAATTACTCCATGAATATCGATATTAAAAATTTACCTGAATCCAGCGATTTGTTGCGCAAGATGATCATAGATATGAGCTCAGAACTTGCGGAATTAAACTTATACAAATCAAAATATGAAAGATTAGTTGAAGAGCTCAGGTTGGCAAAACAACAACGTTTTGCACCTTTATCAGAGAAGAACGTCCTGCAACCTGATTTTTTTGATGAGGCAGGAACGTTATTG
>JALYPU010000122.1 GCA_030856215.1 Bacteroidota bacterium | reverse complement strand
ACATCGTGGATTTGAACCTTCTAATGTGACGTTGTAGATACCTTTCGTGTTGTAGCGAACTATTGGATTAGGAGACGTAGAAGTGCTTGGAATACCACCCGGAAAACTCCATTTCCAGGTTGTTACGTATTGGGATAAATCGGTAAACTGGATATCGTTTGGTGCGCAAGAATAGAGAGGATCTGCTTCAAACTCAATAATTGGGGGAGGATCTACCCCCGCACATGGTGATAAACATTGAACAGCTTGTGTCCACCAGTTGACTTGAATGTACGAATAGAACGACCATTGGGACGTTCCATTTATAACTGGCGCCATGATGAATGGTTGGCCGCCTCCATCATGGAAGCAGGCAAAATTGTGTCCTAATTCATGCGATTGCAACTGTCTTACATCATTAATAGAGACTGTAAAATGGCTGCATATATTATAACGGTCTGAATTACAAACGGCACGAAAAGAGGCCACGCCCACAGTTCCACTCATATAGCGATTGGTCCAACCTGTTGCTACATCGTGAGGAGGTAATAGTCCCGCGCCAACATAAAACATAAGTTGCAGATGCTCAAAAATGTCTGTGGCCAACATGAATGGATCTGATGCAGAATCAATAGGGGTAAAAAATCCTGTAATGACATAGATTATTTCTGTTGGAAATTCATCATCCCAATTAGCCTGAACTAAATTCAGTATGGAGGCCATCATATTTTCTGCGCCGGGCTGTCCCCCAAATTGTCGGGTATAAGGCCAGTCAGCAGCGAGGGCGATTTCAACTTCAACACAACCTTTGGTACGTGGTTTATTCTTTTCATCAACCTCAGATGCGATCATCTGCTTACTTTGATTTTTTACCATATCAGCACCGCAAGAAACACCAGGAATGGCGATCACATCGGATGCTTTATAAAGAATAAATTGATCTGTAGGAGAATAAACGCCACTTAAATCTGGAATCCTTTCCAGAAAGAATTCTTCATTGTCCATCATGTAGGAAATCATCAGGAAGTTTTCGGCAATTGTCATTGTCGATGTTTTGCCTTGATTTTCTCTTGTAACACCTCTAAAAGTGCGGAGCGTTTTATTCCGTTCTATTATGGTTTTGTTGTGCGGACTTATCCTGGTTCCTGCGAAATTCTTAGCAAAAATATCGTATTCAAATAAAGTCAAACTAAAGAACTGTGTGTTCGCATTAATAATGACATTATAAATATTGCTTTCCTGCTTGCTAATCACTGCTCTAAAGCGTTCAGCATCTAAACTAAACGTTTGATACTTCTTAAATTTTGCAAAAAAAGGATTGGAGGGATCGGCTTGAGTAGGAACTAAATCCAGTCTCTGACCCACCGCCAAGGAAGAAATAAATAACGTAATGAGTAAAAAATAAACTCTGACCATAGATAAATTATTTTAAATTGAAATTAACAAGAAGTAATATACAATAATATTGAATCGTAAAGATGACCTATAGCTTCACGATCTCAATATATTTTCATTGTGTAACATGGTAAATAAAAAAGGGCTTACGTTTTGGAAGCAAGCCCTTCATTTTTTAATTTCTAAATTATGAGCTAAAAATTAATGTGCTCTTCAATTAAGAAAGTTTAATTCATGATAACCATTTTCTTTATCACCTGATTTTCTCCGGTTTTTATTTTCACCAGATATGTTCCAGCAGAAAGATTTTCAGTATTCAATTCAATGCTATTTAAAGCACTGCTAGTTTGATACAACATTTTGCCTGACAAGTTGAATAGTTGAATATCGCGTGTAGCTAACACTTCTTCATTAATTATGACAAAAACTTTATCTCTGGCTGGATTTGGTTGGATGCTTACTAGTTCTTGGGTATAGGATCTTTCGTCCGCACCAGAACCGAAGCCTTGACCGTCGGAATAAGGGAAACGTTTTGTTTTAGTCTTTTCAGGACAAAGTACAGGAGATAAGACTTCTATAAATTGCACTTTTGTTTCGGAGTTCTGTCCATTACCATTGCGCACGGTAAGTTTGATGGTGAAAATTCCTTTGTTTTGGAAAACAACAAACGGGTTTTTATTGGTAGAAACCGACGGAGTTCCTCCTTCAATTTGCCAATTCCATTCCAACACATCCGGAGATGATAGGTCTTTAAAATTAACTTTTAAAGGTGCACATCCTCTTAATGTATCGGCAGTAAATCCAACTTTCGGTATTAAGTAAACGGCAATCAATTTTTCAAATGTAGTCGTCCCGCAAGCGTTCGTTACATGAAGTTTAACGGTAAATTCACCTTCCACTCCAAAGTTATGTGATGGAGATTGTTCAGTGCTGGTTGAGTTATCACCAAACTGCCATAAATAAGTATCTCCATTCGTACTGGTATTTGTAAAATAGCTGACAAAGCCTGCAACAGAATTTTGGAAGTTAGACGTTGGTTTTTCTTCTACTTCAATAAACCCTATTTGTTCAGTGGAGTCCTTGTCTAAGAAGTTGGAAGCAACAAGTTTTACATCATAAGTGCCGGGTGTATTGTAAGTTACTTGTGGATTTCTAGTAGTACTGGTGGATGGATTTCCTCCTGGGAAATACCAAATAAAATCTGTTGCTGCTATTGTTGACGTGTTTTCAAAATCCACTACAAATGGCACACATCCAAATTGCGACTGCACTCTGAAACCCGCTACGGGTCTGTTACCGATGGTCACTTGTGTTCGTGCCGTATCAACTCCGCAGACATTACTGACGGCGTAAAATACATTATACCTACCAGCTGGATAATTATGTGATGGGCTAACTTCTGAAGAAGTTTGTCCATCGCCAAAATCCCAAAAATGCGTGTTTGCATATATAGAACTGCTTTGGAAGTCTACACGGTTCCCGACGATTTGATTAGTGAATTTTGCATCCGGTAAACTATCAATTATTATGTATAATTTTTTAGTCACCCGGTGATTGTATTTTTTACTATACACCGTAAGCTCCGCATCATAAGTCCCTTTGTTTTTGTAGGTGATAATCGGATCTTTTTTGGTTGAACCATTTGGAGTACCTCCAGGGAAGTTCCATCTCCATTCTATGACGTTTGGAGTAGATTGATCAAAATAATGAATAGTTGTAGGAGCACAACCCCGAATCGTATCAGACGTAAATTCACCGATTGGGAATGTGTAGATACCAACCTTCTTAGTAATTTTTCTTGTGCCACATTCATTTTTTATAGTTAGCGTGACTAAAAATTCACCTTCAGTTTCATACGTGTGTGTCAAATATGGTCCGCAGTCTGTGGAAGTTTGTCCATCGCCGAAATCCCAATGACATTCATCAATTGTATAGTCAACATATGCAGAGGTATTTAAGAAAAAACAATCAAAGTCTGTGTTTCCAAATTCGAATCTAGGAATTGGTGCTTCGTGCAATTCCACATACAATGTTTTGGTGAGCATGTTCTTACATCGTGGATTTGAACCTTCTAATGTGACGTTGTAGATACCTTTCGTGTTGTAGCGAACTATTGGATTAGGAGACGTAGAAGTGCTTGGAATACCACCCGGAAAACTCCATTTCCAAGTTGTTACGTATTGGGATAAATCGGTAAATTGGATATCGTTTGGTGCGCAGGAATATAGAGGATCTGCTTCAAACTCAATAATTGGGGGAGGATCTACCCCCGCACATGGTGACAAACATTGAACAGCTTGAGTAAACCAGTTTACTTGAATGTACGAACTGAACGACCACTGGGACGTTCCATTTACTACTGGCGCCATGATGAATGGTTGGCCACCTCCATCATGGAAGCAGGCAAAATTGTGTCCTAATTCATGCGATAGCACTTGTCTTACATCATTAATTGAGACTGTATAATGGCTACAAACATTATAGCGATTTGAATTACATATAGCATTGAGATAAGCCACGCCCACTACACCACTCATATAGCGATTGGTCCAACCGGTTGCTACATCGTGAGGAGGTAATAGTCCGGCACCAACATATACCATATATTGTAGATGTTGAAAAATGTCTGCGGCGGTGTTGAAGGGATCAGATGCAGAATCGATAGGGGTAAAAAATCCGGTAATGACATAGATCATTTCTGTTGGAAATTCATCATCCCAATTAGCCTGAGCTAAATTCAGAATGGAGGCCATCATGTTTTCTGCGCCGGTCTGTCCCCCAAATTGTCGGGTATAGGGCCAGTCAGCAGCGAAGGCGATTTCAACTTCTACACAACCTTTGGTACGTGGTTTGATCTTTTCATCAGCTGCTGATGCGATCATCTGCTTACTTTGATTTTTTACCATATCCGCTCCGCAAGAAACACCAGGAATGGCGATTACATCGGATGCTTTATAGAGGATAAATTGATCTGTAGGAGAATAAACGCCACTTAAATCTGGAATCCTTTCCAGAAAGAATTCTTCATTTTCCATCATATAGGAAATCATCAGGAAATTGTCGGCAATTGTCATTGTCGATGTTTTGCCTTGATTTTCTCTTGTAACACCTCTAAAAGTGCGGAGCGTTTTATTCCGTTCTATTATGGTTTTGTTGTGCGGACTTATCCTGGTTCCAGCGAAATCCTTGGAAAACATATCATATTCAAATAAAGTCAAGCTAAAGTACTGTGTGTTGGCATTAATAATGACATTATAAATATTGCTTTCCTGCTTGCTAATTACTGCTCTAAAGCGTTCAGCATCTAAACTAAACGTTTGATACTTCTTAAATTTTGCAAAAAAAGGATTGGAGGGATCGGCTTGAGTAGGAACTAAATCCAGTCTCTGACCCACCGCTAAGGAAGAAACAAATAAAGTAATGAGTAAAAAATAAATTCTGACCATAGATTAAATATTTTAAATTGAAAATAACGAGAAGTTAAGATACAAAAATATCGAATCATTGACCTAAGGAACCTAGTTATTTTTTTTTATAATTTAATTAACTAATATATAAATATCAGATAATAAATACTTTAAACATTATGATTATCAATATGTACAAATATAAAATGGTTTAGTACAATAAGTGGGGCCATTGGTTTTGTTAATAGGTTTGTAATATAAACTCCTACATAAATTTTAAAATTAACCCAGGCCTGGAATTGTTGGTAACCCATAATGCAGAATTCAAATGTGAAATATTCGGACATTCGAGGGTATGCCCGGCAAAGATTATTTTCTAATTATAAAGGTAGTGGCCACTTATATAATGAAAGCCAGGCAAAGTTCGTTGCACATTTTTTTTAGGTTTCCATTATATTAATTTCTCCCGGGCATATTAATTCATTATGCAAGTGATATTTTAGTAACCCTGCGAAATATAATTATTCCAACATTGGTTCAAATTTTTCTTCTGTTCTCTGATGTAAATCATGGCTCATAATTAGCCTTGCACAGGTATTCCATCGCAACAAAGCATCATCCAATCCAGCGGGACGAATCGATTCTGCTTTTTCGAAATAATTCATCGCCTCCATCAGTACATCATAGGCGGCATAATCATCTCCGATCATGCCACGAGTTAATATAGCCTTCCCTTGCCTTTCATAGATAATCCCCGTATAATAGTTTTTCTCATAATCGTTTGATAAAAGTGGAATGAGCTCCTTTGCAGCATTCATGTGAACAGACGGATACCTTCCGAGTTGGTCGGAAATAGATAAGATTAATGTGATGATAGCCAATCGATTGTCCGGTTCAATATTGAGAATGTCGTGACAAATACTTTCTGCTAATTGGGGTTCATTCAAAAATCGGTAACGCTCCGCTTTTTGAAGGGCTTCTGGAATGCTCGTCTGTGAGATGGGTTTTAATTCGAACATACAACTACATTTTAATTCATAAACTAACGATCGTTTGCCTCTATATTCAAGTACATGGGATTAAAAATTCAACTTTTTTTGGATAAAATTCCAAAAGCGCAACAAAGGATCGTAATACCGATCCACTACTCGTTCCTTTAGTGGAATAATGGCATTGTCTGTAATCCTTATATCCTCCGGACAAACTGCAGTGCAGCATTTGGTGATATTACATAAACCAATTCCTTGGGTGGATTTTAAGTCTTCCAATCGATCTTCCACATCCAACGGATGCATTTCCAACGCGGCTGTATAGACCAGAAATCGTGGGCCGATAAATTCATTTCCCATCTGATGTTCGCGAATCACGTGGCAAACATCCTGACACAAAAAACATTCAATGCATTTTCTGAATTCCTGCACCCGGTCCGTATCTTCCTGAGAAAATCTCCAGCTTCCATCTGCTGCATCCGCATCTCTTGGCTTAAATTTTTTAATTTTCTTCTTTACTTCATAATTCCAAGACACATCAGTTACTAAATCTTTCACTAAAGGAAACGCTTTCATCGGTTGGATTAATATCGGCGTCTCTATAGATAGATCACTCAGTCGCGTCATACACATCAACTTAGGCATGCCGTTAATTTCAGCAGAGCAAGAACCACATTTTCCAGCCTTACAATTCCAACGTACTGAAAGATCGTTAGCTTGTTCGCGTTGAATTTTATGCACTGCATCTAAAACAACCATGCCTTCAGAAATCTCCGTAGAATAGAATTCAAATTTTCCACCTTCCGCAGTGGTACCTCTCCAAATTTGAAAATTTGCTGTTGCCATTACTTCATTTCTTCTATAAGTTGTTTAAGATCAGGTCGCATTTCCGGAATAGTTTCTTGCCTTATTTGCATCTGTCCGTCTGCATCTTTTTGAATGATCAAATTAAATTTTCCTTGTTGGTCATCTTTCCCGGGAAAATCATCGCGAAAATGCGCGCCCCTACTTTCTTTCCGATGAATAGCCGCTAAAGTGATCGCTTCTGAAACTGTCAGCAGGTTATGTAGATCTAAAGATGTATGCCAAGCACCATTGTATTCTCTGTTGCCAATGAGTTTTATTTGCATACATCGCGCTCTCAGTTTTGCCAATTCTTCCTGAGCTTTTTCTAATTCATCTTCTTTTCTAACGATGCCCACTAACTCCTGCATCATCTCTTGCAAATCATATTGTACCTGAAATGGATTTTCTCCCGATGTATGATCAAAGCCCTGAAGTGAATTTTTTATTAAATTTTGTATTTCGTTATCATCAATATTCCCATGTGAATTCTCTTTAGCAAATAATGCGGCGTATTCACCAGCCAGTTTACCGAAAACCAATAAATCAGAAAGTGAGTTACCTCCCAATCTGTTGGCTCCATGTAACCCTGCACCGCATTCACCTGCGGCAAATAAACCAGGAACCGTGGACATTTGGGAATCTGCGTCCACTTTAATACCTCCCATCATATAATGCGTTGTCGGCCCTACTTCCATGGCTTCTTTGGTGATATCTATATCTGCCAGTTTTTTGAATTGGTGGTACATGCTGGGAAGTTTTTTCTGAATATGTTCAGCTGCATGCGGAATTCTATCTTTTATCCAGGAAATATCAAGGAATACACCCTTATGCGGGCTTCCCCTTCCTTCCTTAATTTCTCGGACTATACAACGCGCCACATGATCTCGGGTTAATAATTCCGGAGGTCGCCGTGCATTGCGATCGCCCTGTGTATATTTCCAGCCTTCTTCTGCATTATCGGCCGTTGAATTTTTGTATAATTCAGGGATATCATCAAACATGAAGCGCCGATTATCTTTATTTAATAGAACGCCGCCTTCACCACGGACACCTTCGGTTACCAAAATCCCCTGGACGCTAGGAGGCCACACCATGCCTGTGGGATGGAATTGGAGGAATTCCATATCAATTAATTCAGCACCTGCATCATAGGCTAGGGCATGGCCGTCGCCGGTGTATTCCCAACTATTGCTGGTTATTTTATAGGCTCTGCCCACACCGCCTGTTGCCAGTATGATAGCTTTCGCCCGAAAGACTTTGAACCGGCCCCTTTCTCTGTCATAACCTAAAGCACCAATCACCCGACCACCTTCTTTTAATAAATTGATAATGGTGAATTCCATATGAATATCTATGCCTTGATGTATCCCATGGTCTTGAAGGGTGCGGATCATTTCTAAACCGGTCCGGTCACCCACGTGCACCAATCGGGGATATTTATGTCCCCCGAAATTGCGCTGTAAAATTTTGCCATCTTTAGTCCTATCAAACAAGGCGCCCCAAGATTCCAACTCTCGCACTCTTACAGGGGCCTCTTTAGCATGAAGCTCTGCCATTCTCCAATTGTTGAGGTATTGACCACCTCTCATCGTATCAGTAAAATGAACTTTCCAATTATCCCGTTCATCTACATTAGCCAAAGAAGCGGCAATGCCGCCTTCAGCCATAACCGTGTGTGCTTTTCCCAATAAGGATTTACAAATAAGTCCAACAGTGACTCCATGAGCCGAAGCTTCAATGGCAGCGCGCAATCCGGCACCACCGGCACCAATTACTAAAACATCATAATCCAATGAATCCGTCATAATTAAAAGATGATTTTCCAGTCAGCCCAAATACCCATGGCACAGAGCCGGATGTAAACATCTGAAAATCCAACGGAGCACAAGCTCATCCAAGCCCAAAGCATATGTTTTTTATTAAAACACGTTACGCATTGATACATTTTCATCCGGGTAGGAGAACCTGATAATCGGTCCATGACGCCACCGACTATATGGCGTAGGGAATGACAGCCGAAAGTATATCCGCCCAGTAAGACCACATTGGTAGCCAATATTAAACTTCCAAGGCCTAAGCCAAAATGTTCCACACCACTTTGAGGATCTATAAACCAAAGAGCACGCCAAACATCATAGGAAAGTATTATGATAAAAATCAACGCGATGTACATGAAATATCTATGGATGTTATGGAGGAATAGTGGAAAGGTCATTTCTCCGGTATATTTTTTTCGGGATTCCGAAACCGTGCAAGCTACAGGATCTCTAAAAAAAGCTTTATAGTATGCTCCGCGATAATAATAACAGCTCAACCTAAACAGACCGGGAGCCCATAATATTAAAAGCGCAGGGGAAAAGGGTAAAAAGGATGGCCAGAAACCAGGCTTGGGTCCAAACAAACTGTGTGGTGAATTACCAAATAACTCCGGCGAATAAAGTGGGGATAAATAATTCCCATACGAATAAAATTCCCCTTGAAAAGCGGCCCACGTAGTGTAAATGACAAAGGAGGAAAGACAAATAAATACTATCAGAGGGCTGGCCCACCAATTATCGGTGCGGGTGGTTTGGCCAAAGCGCTGGCCTATGTCGGTTGCATTGGTTCCTGTCATAAATGGCTATATAGTTGAGATTAAAACTTGCTTACAAAAAAATATATCAACGCCTCAGTTACTTTCTACCTGCCCTGCGAATATAGTGTATTTCAGAAAAGAAAATGAAATGCTTTTAAGATTTGGACGACTAATTGTACTCCCTTATATCGACTTTCAATTTACAGGCGTCATAAATGGTCCGATGGCGAATAGTGGAAGGGAAGTAGCTGTCATTAATGTATTCATCTACAATGGGAATTTCCCGGTCATAAACGATTAGAGCATCCTCATATTTATGTAAATAGTAATAAGCCATAGCCAGGTATTCGTATAAAAGCCATTGATACTTTCTATAGGATCTTTTCTCGGCTATAGACAATACCAAACTTTTTACCTCTTCAAATTTTTCATCCAGTAGAAGGGTTTCCAGGAGTGCAAAATAATGGCTGACCGGGTGCTTTTTTGTGTAATCAAAGTTTAGTACAGTGGAATCTATAATATGCCAATTTATTGTAAATAAGGCCAATCTACTTTTGGCTAATTCCTGATAGCTGTTTTCTGAATGAATGATTTGTTCTAGATTATTTTTAATTTGAGTTCTGGATATTCCGGAAACTTCATTTAGCAGTATGGTGCGATAATAGGTAACTTTTGCTTTCTCTTCTTTCTTCAAAAAATGCATCCCGGTATTGGTATTGTTTAAATATTTTATCGCGAGTAGAAATTCATCCATAGTATAATAATTTATACCCAATAATGAAGAAATTTGGGTTTTAAGTTGGCCATGCTCATTTCCTAATACTGCCAAGCCTGCAATACAGTCTGAATTGGATTTAAAGTATAAATTCATATCATGGTAAAGCAGGGCTCTATTATAAAAGAGTAAGACGGAATCTTTAGGTTGATCCGATTTATATAGTAAATGTTCTAAGCATCTCAATTTATCTACAGTATTTGGTGAAAATTTAAATTTGAGTAATAAATCAGCAAAGGAAAGATTTGATAAGAACAGTGAATCCAGATATTTACTATTGGATTCTTTCCAACCTTTTGTTAAGGACTGCTTTCTAACGATGAATTCTGGAAGTGCATCAAAATCTTGTTCGCCATAGATAAATTTGAGACTAAGCATGGACTCATCCAAGTCAGCTCCAAATTCGTTTAATATAAAACCGGCAAATTCATCAGCGTCTATTTCCATTTTTAACTGAGAGGAAATATTAGTTGCTACAGTGTGAGATTTCAAATGGTGCCCGATGATTCAGCCCCCTAGAAATTCAGACATGATTACTAAAAATATTTGTAATTATGTACATGAAAAAGTCTGAGAAAGGCATTAAGAAATTCACCCTAGAAGAGAAAGTAGCAATACTTCATGAGGCTCAACAAAAAGGCGTAAAGGAAACGCTTGCAAAGTATGGGCTTTATCCAGCCACCTATTATTATTGGAAACGAAACCATACCATCTATGGGGAAAGTGGGTTGCGCCATAAGAAATCGAAGGATCAGGAGAAGCAAATTCAGTTATTGGAGCAACAAAACATGCAACTTAAAATACTATTGGCTGAAAAGGAACTTGAGAACAGCCTCAAGGATCTTCAATTTAAAAAAAGTCAAACCGTATGGAAAAAACAAATCTAATACGGGAGTACATGAACAAAGGGTTGAAGCGGGATCATGCCCTGGAATTAGTAGGATTGACTAAGAATCAATTTTATTATAAGTCGAAAGGAACTAAGCCAGGCAAGCAGAAAACCGATACAACAAAATGGCGTGATCCGGAAACCAAAATGTATTATGATATCGATAATACAGAAGTTGTAAAGCTAATCGTGGATTTAAAGTTAGATCCGGATCATGCAAACTGGTATCGGCTTATAACGATCACCATTCAAATACGAGGTTATTTTATCAATCATAAAAAAGTATATCGATTAATGTTTGAAAGTCTTTTGCTGGATGAACCTGCTAAGAAAACAGGTCGCAACTTTGTAAAATTCAGGAAGATAGCTCCTACGGGGCCATTGCAAATTATTGAGATGGATATCAAGTATGTTTGGATTGATGTCAAAAATCAATATGCATTTGTATTTACAATACTGGATACATTTACCAGGTATGTGCTTTATTGGTCAGCGTCTTACTCTATGAAAAGCGAATAAGTCAAATGGGCCTGGGAATATGTCATTGCAGAATACTTTCAACCTCATTGTATTGATCCTAAAGAAGTATCGATTGAAGTAAGAAGCGATAATGGTAAGCAGTTTACGGCAAAAATAATCTGTGATTTTTTTGAAGACAATGGATTCAATCAGGTTTTTACTAAACCGTATACACCGGAAGAAAATGGGCACGTTGAAAGCTTTCATAGCATTCTTAATAAAGCCCTTGCTCATGATTCATTCGGAAGCCTGCCACAGCTCGAAAGTAGGCTTGAACGTTTTTATCGTTGTTACACAAATGATAGAAGCCATAGCGGTACAAAAGGAATTCCGCCTGCAAAATTTTGGGCATTATTTGATATGGATTATATAGAAATTATACCTTTGAGAAAGAATGCAATCCGGATGAAGCTTAAAGTAGCTTATCAGGATATTCTTACATTGCCTCATATTGATAAATATAAATATCGGGTAATACAACCCAAAGGAAAGACTCTCGCTTTATTTTAAGACCCTCGATGGGTCTGAAAATAAAAATTGTATCGGTAGGCCTACGCAATACATTGAAATCAACATCGGTACAAAACAACCAGCAGTCGACTCTCGCATCTACAAAGGTAGTGATGATATTAAATTATTTTTTAACCCAGTAAAAATTGTCTGATTAATTGGGGGCTGAACCACCCGATCTCATGGGCTAGTATACCAACAGAAATATAGTCATTTTCAAATATGGATTCATGTGCAAATATATTATCATTATTTAATAAAATTGCCCTGGCACGCGAATTGGAATTCGTGTTCAAAATTATTGAGGACACATTATATATGGTACAATTAAAGTAATAAAAATTTACTTTTTGATTTGATTTAATTAAAATATCATTAATAATATGAACGTATTTATTATTCTTTGCGCTGTATTTTCTGTAACCATCGTAGGGGATAAATCTTAGGAGAGCTTCTTGAATATCATGGCTTTTTTTAAAATCATTTAATGCAGATTGTAAAACAGTCATACAGTAACCCTCCTTATGTTTTAAATACTTCAAATTCTTTTCAGGATAAGAAAAGTAATTACAAATCAAATCATATTGCGCCACTAGTTTTATTTCCAGGGCTATGATGAATAAGATTATAAAAAAGTAGCGCGCATTATGGTGAAAGTATTTGGCTGAAAAAAGTTTCATGGGTTCTATGTATTATTATTGCCAAAGATAATTCCAATTAAGTGAAATAAGAATCTTGTTTTTAGTTATAACATCTTATATTGATTTCAGCCTAAGCAAATTAGCTTTTTCAATTTACATAGACCATTTAATCCTTATTTTGTTTCATCAACGGATATAAATGGAACTAGTATCAAAATGAAACGATAAGTATAAAGGAGCATAGTATGGTAACACTATGAAGCCTATAAAATTTTAATTATTTCACATTCTTTTTCAATAGTTCCTCCAAACGCTCATCTGGAATCAATCGGGTAATGGCTATTATTTTGATGTGCTTGAAGTCTTTATGCTTTGTATTTAGCATATAATTATAAGATTCCTGGAGTACGGCCGAAGGAATTTTTAGAGCGACTGTTTTAGATTCCTGATACCATTTATCGCCAAGTATTTGGCAGTGAGAATAGTCTTTAAAATCTCTCCATCCTTCCTGTAGCATGTCTATGTCTAAAATCGAAATCTCTATTTTTGACGGGATGTCAATAATGATCATTTTAAAATCCTGGTTGAAGCCTACGCCTTGCCTTCTGACCATATTCTCCAGAAAGGCCAGCGCAATAGATTCCGCTGAATAAATGACCAAATTGCCAGAGCTATTCCACCGCCCTCTCATGCCAGAGGCTTCCAAGTTTTGAGCATACTTTTTATGGGCTATCCTATAGACTAACACGCATTGTAAACTAAACCGTATAACCTTGAGCTAAACTTTCCATTTCTTCCACCAACAAATCTACCCCACCAGGAGTTACGATCCAATCCATTGGAATCTCCTTACTATTCCAAAAGGGTTTCTTCAGCCAATAGTTAAACTCATCAATATTGCCAAATAGTTCTTCCCCTTTTTCAAATAACAAAATAAGTTTTAGTAAGTGCTCGCTATACAATGGTTCCAGGGTCTTTTTTTGTTCTTTATAGTTACTAATCGTTCTGGTCGATAAATGGATAATGGCTGCAAGCCGTTTTTCCGTCATTTGGATCGTTTCGGCAAAATCATAGAAGATTTTGGTGTTGAGTCGTTTCCTGGCAAGTGAAACAACTGCATGCAAATTGTTCAATTTTAGATTTTTAAACTTTCGTTTAACTAACGCTTCACGGGTATTTGCTATGACGGCCATACTATATAAAAACGCAAAGGTAACGTAAAAAATTCATTTTACTAAGTGAATTTTTTCATCTATTGGTATGGTTGCGCTCAAAAGCCCCTATAAACCCAAAATTTTAATTAAATTCTATGGGATCTTCTGAAATACAAATTTCCAAGTCATCGATTCCTATTACAGACATTTCAGTATCACTTTGGTTTTGTACGTAAATGGCGAGGTATTTTAATTCATCCGTGTGATTGTAAGGTAAAGAGTCTATAATAGGTATGTCAAATGTGTCATCCGCTGTATTTATAAATCTCCTTTCGATCAACTTCACAGCCCCTGTTGATCCCATAAACGTTGAGTCTTTTTGAAGTTGTATTATAATTTCTGTTCCAGCAGGAATGGAATCTTGAGAGTAATCAAGTAAATTATAGGAAATATGCAAATAATTACCCGGTTTAAAACTTACTTTTTGCCAGATACCGGCAGGATTATCTTTATTTCCAATTAATACAATATTTGGATTTTCATATACTCCTTTGTCGTCAATAATAAATACTTGCCCTTCACCAGACGGATTGAGCAAGCTCCACCCGTCTATTTTGCCATCATTGCCTAACTCACCCGTGACATTCCCTTCGGAAAAATCTCCATTTTTAACTGCATTAGTATCACACAGAAATGATTTAGGTTTATTACAATAGATGCTAAAATTCATGCAATATGGAACTTTAGGTATAGGATGGACGCAGAGCATTCCATTTACAATTCGGGTTGCAGTCATACATACTGTAAAGAACCCGTTAAAAGGATTAATAAAAGGAATAGGAATTGATACATTACTGCCACCAATGGAAGTATATGATTGCGTAGAACTTCCATTGGATATAGTCCAAGTAAAAGTATCATTTGGGCACCATGTTTTAGGCTTAAGTTTTAGAATGCAATTGGTGCTATTAAAACTATATTGGAACCCTTGTGCAATTTGCGATTGCAGAGAATTGCAGGAACAATCCTTAAAGGTAAGCTTAATTACACAGGGGCAAGTGTCTTGATCACATTGTCCATTAAGCTGAATTAAATAAGTTCCAGGAGAAGTAAACAAGGTTACCGGTAAAGCAATAGTAAAATTACCATTGATTTGATTTATACCTGCGGAAGTTGGAGTTGTTGAAGTTCCATTGGGATCAGTAACTACATAATTCAACATTTTAGGACAGACAGTATCGTTGCAGTTTAACCTTCCTCTGATGTCAATTGTGCTCAGGATTGATTGCACATTAGGCATTGAGATGGTACGTCCACAGGTAATGCCTAAATAATTAGTTGTTGTTCCATTTGTATTCATATGGTTTACATTCAGATTTGTATATGAATTTGGTCGCTTGCATACACAAGGAACGCAAGTCCTCTCCCAGCTATAATAAAATCTACAAGAATCTGTGGCACCAGGACATAACATTGATAAGTATAAAGTATATACGCCATTCGCATACATATCAGGCGCTGTAAATGCAATTGAAACTATTGGAGTTGTTGTGCCTGTTAAAATCGCACCTGATGGTCGAACCAATTGATAGTTTACAACGGATGCTTGGGTAGAACAAGGTTGGTTTGTAATGGGATCGATGCACTGGAATAATCCTTTAATTTGTATACCACCAGGAGGACAATTGATTGGTACTACTGTTGGTACAGGTGGTTCAACTTAAAAGCACAATGGATTTCTCATCAAAAGAAAACAACGTATCCTTCGATTTTCTTGCAATGAATTATAAAATGAATGGCAGGATTCCATATAGATTCAGGATAAACGGTGGTGAGTGGACGCATACTTTTAATACATCTCTAACATTTTCTGAACTTTCTCCAAGAGATCGTCTCCTGGAGATTCAAGCGCAAAATGAAGATAAACACTGGAGCGAATCCGCCAAACTCTTATTTATTATTCATCCTCCCTGGTGGATGACAGGTTGGGCCAGTATACTTTTTGCCTTTATCGCCCTGGGCTTTTTATTATGGTTCTATTATTACCGGATACATCGTTTAAAAAAAGCATACAAAATTAAAATGCGCATAAAACAATTGGAGCGTGCCGCATTGCAGGCGCAGATGAATCCGCATTTCATTTTCAATTGTCTTAATTCTATTCAAAATTACATTTACAAAAATGAAAAAGACGAAGCTATAAAGTATCTTGGAAGTTTTGCCGGGCTTGTACGAAGTATGTTGAACGCATCTGTTGCAGGCAAGATAAGCCTTGATGAAGAAATAAAACTTTTGCAGCATTATCTTGAACTTGAAAAGGCAAGGTTTAAAAATAAATTTGATTTTGAGATTAAGACATCAGAAGGTTTGGATTTATATGAGAATATGATACCTCCACTGTTGGTCCAACCATACATTGAAAATGCTGTTAAACATGGCATATTCGGAAGAGACTCTGGGGGCATGATTTCAGTATTTTTCAAAATGCGGGATAAGCTTTTAGAAGTTATGATATCAGATAATGGTAATGGGAACCTGGAAGATTCAAGAAAAAGTAATCAATCAATCAATCACAAATCATTCGGGATGTCAATCACGCAAAATAGGCTGGAACTTTTAGCTGAATATGATAAAAATTCGCCTGTAGTAATTAAGACTTTGTTTGATGATAAGGCTAAAAAATGTGGAACATCAGTCTTTATACAAATAGGACTAACCGAATAAGTATAACGAAAAAATAAATCTTGTGAAACGAGTTGCAATTATAGATGACGAAACAGATGCCAGGCAACTGATGCGATCCTTCCTCAACACGTATTGTCCAGATGTTGATATAGCAGGTGAAGCAGACAGTGTTGAATCTGCTTATAAATTGATACGGCAGGTAAATCCACAGGTTATTTTGTTAGATATAAGTATGGAGGATGGAACAGGTTTTGAACTATTGGACAAATTTCAAAATCCTTTCTTTCAGGTTATTTTCATTACGGCACATGATGAATTTGCATTAAAAGCATTCCGGTATAATGCCTTGGATTATTTATTAAAGCCTGTTAATCCGGAAGAATTGGCAAAAGCCATTGACCGGATTGGTGCGGTACCACCAGAGGATTATTCTTCAAGAATTTCCAATCTTTTAGAAAACAACCGTAAAAAAACATTTGACAAAATCATGCTTACGAGCATGGAAGGTATGATTTTTTTACGCCTTGACCAGATTGTCAGGATAGAATCAGATGCGAGTTATACCACATTTTATTTAATGAACAATGAACGGCATTTAATCACCCGCCCAATTATAGATTTTGAAGATTTTTTAAACTCAGAAGGGTTTTTCAGATTACATCAATCACACATTGTAAACCTAAGCTATGTCAAAAAAATATTACGTGAAGATGGTGGTTATGCCTTAATGGAAGATGGAGAAAAAGTACCCATTGCACGAAGAAGAAAAGACGAGTTTTTGGAAACTATGAAACTTCGATTTCTAAAATAATTAAGTAAACTGAGTACACGATAAACTAAAACCGATCATTTGCTATACTTAGTCCAGTTGCAGATTAAATATTTTCAATAGCCTGGTACTTGTTGTAGGATTCAATTTAGTTTTGTTGGTAATAAAATAAATAATATTTTCTAGTTCAGGACAAGTTATTGATAACTGATAATCAATACCTTATTTGTCCTTATTTACGGAGGCATCCGCCAGCCGGCGGAGAACCTACGATCATAAAATAAAGTCTATTTTTTATGGAATAAAAAAAGGCTGTAAACAGCCTTTCAACGATTAGTTGCGGAGAGCCGGCGGAGAACCTACGGCAGTAATAAAAAGTCTATTTTTTATGGAATGAAAAAAGGCTATAAACAGCCTTTTCAACGATTAATTGCGGAGAGTCGGAGGAGCACCTACGACCGTAATAAAAAGTCTATTTTTTAAGGAATGAAAAAAGGCTGTAAACAACCTTTTCAACGATTAGTTGCGGAGAACTGGCGGAGAACCTACGACCGTAATAAAAAGTCTATTTTTTATGGAATAAAAAAAGGCTGATCACAGCCTTTTCAACGATTAGTTGCGGAGGCAGGACTCGAACCTACGACCTCCGGGTTATGAGCCCGACGAGCTACCAACTGCTCTACTCCGCGATCTGAGGCGCAAAGATATGCTTATTATTCAGTTTGACCGGATTTTGTAACTTAATTTAGGCATTTTCCTCCATTATGACACATCAAATTTGATCTTAATGGGTAGAATTTTGTTCTAAGTAACTGCAGGAATCATTCTAAATCAGTGTACTGTGACAATAAATGCAGAAATACTCAAACAACAATAAACGAAGACATGGACACAAATAATTCGACGATCGAAGATCTGGAGACCGCCACCCTTGCTGCCGGTTGTTTTTGGTGCGTGGAGGCCATCTTTCAAGATTTAAAAGGGGTTCATAAGGTGACTTCAGGATATTTAGGGGGTCAAGTAGAAAATCCAAGTTACCGGGAAGTGTGCAGCGGGACAACGGGCCATGCGGAAGCATGCCAGGTGGTGTTCGATCCAACGATCATTTCATTTGAAAGCTTATTGGAAATATTTTGGACCACCCACGATCCGACCACCTTAAATCGGCAGGGCGCCGATAAAGGCACACAATATCGATCGGCTATTTTTTATCATACGGACGACCAAAAAGTTCAGGCAGAAAAATCCAAGGAAACCGTCGCGACGGCTATCTGGGATAAACCCATTGTAACAGAAATTTCCCCTGCTGGCATATTTTATCCGGCTGAAAACTACCATCAAAATTATTACGCAGAAAATTCAACGGCATCTTATTGCCAAATAGTTATAGCCCCAAAAATTTTAAAATTGAGAAATAAATTTGCGGATAAACTAAAATCGAACTAGTGATTATGGAAACAACTAATTTTAATGAACTCACGGATGAAGAGAAACACGTAATCCTAAACAAGGGCACTGAATATCCCTTTACGGGAAAATACAATAAGCTCTATGAGAATGGCGTGTATTCATGCAGACAATGTAATACTCCATTGTATAGATCAGAAGCTAAATTTGATTCAGGCTGCGGATGGCCCAGTTTTGATGAAGAAATTCCTGGAGCAGTAGAACGAAAGTTGGATGCAGATGGTCGTAGAGAAGAAATCGTGTGCGCAAATTGTAAAGGTCACCTGGGACATGTATTCAGAGGGGAGAATTTTACACCAAAAAATTTAAGACATTGTGTCAACTCGGTGTCACTTCAGTTTCAGCCGGTTGAAAAATAAGAGAAGAAGGAATATCCTTTGGCTTCCATGTCAATTGGAATTCAACTAGTTTAGCATTGATGTCATCGTGGCATTTATTCATTAGAAACAATGGATCTTCGCTTTGAATGGGTTCAAAAAAATGAACATGCACATGTGTTCTCCATTTTGAATACGTAATCAAAAATTGTTTTAGCAAATTTGGATGTAGCCAAAAATCCTTTTTAGGATTCATGTATTCCATTGCAAAGTATACCACCGGAGCATTAGCAGCAGCCGCTGCTTCAATTGCGCCTTTTTTAAATGGAAGCGTACGCCTGGATTCACTCGTGGTTCCTTCTGCAAATAACATGATAGAATAGTTTTTTTTCAGAAAAGATTCTATAGTTGCTCTTGCGGATTTGCGGCTATGGGTATCGTCTCTTTGAACATAAATTACTCCGGAAATTTCTGCCCCTTTTCCAATGATAGGGTAGTGTGCAATTTCTGCTTTACTTAATGCATATCCATTGTTCACAAAAGAAAATGCAATCGCGGGATCAATGAGGGTTCTGTGATTGCTGATGAATAAACTTCCAGGATTTAAATTTACTTGACCGGTTCTACTAATTTTTATTCCCAAGATTTTTAGTGCGAGTTTGCACCAAGCAGTGCGCAGGATGAATCCGTGTTTAGTTTTCAGAAAGCCAATTTTTGACAGTAGCATTCCAAAAAAGACAAAAAAGGCCATGGATAAAATGAGTATCGCTAGCCTGATTGATGATAAGATGTATCCTGGTAATTGCAAAATACTATTTAGAATGCGCAACTTTTTTGCCTAAAGGTAATTATTCCCAGAACTTGAAAAATCAAACTTGTAGCAGTAAGAAAAAAACACTATAATAAAGTGTATTTGAATACATTTGGACTTGATTCAATCGATACAATATGAAATCACCTTTAGCAGATTATCTGAATAAAAAACCAATCATTGTTTTTGAATGGAAAGACACCGAATCGGAGGCCGAAGGATGGCTGGTGATTAATTCTTTGAAAGGAGGCGCTGCTGGGGGTGGTACCCGGATGCGGGAAGGTTTGACGAAAGACGAAGTGCTTTCATTAGCCAAAGTCATGGAAGTCAAATTTAATGTGTGCGGTCCCTCTATCGGGGGGGCTAAATCTGGCATTAACTTCAACCCCGAGGATCCAAGGAAACTTGATGTTCTAAAACGCTGGTACCAGGCTATCAGCCCATTCCTGAAATCATATTATGGTACCGGTGGTGATTTGAATGTAGATGAAGTGAAGGATGTGTTTCCGATTACAAGCTCACTGGGCATTTTACATCCTCAGGAGGGCGTATTAAAAGGGCATTTTGGCTATGATTTTCAGAAACAGAAAGATATACTCAACCAATTAAATGTTGGTTGTAATTTGCATGTTATCCATCCTGATTATGCGGTAAGCATAGACCCTGTTTATAAAATTCCTGATATGGTGACTGGGTATGGAGTCTATGAATCGGTGGAACAATTTTATAATTTATTTCATCAAGAGAACCTGAACGGTAAACGAATCGTGATCCAAGGCTGGGGGAATGTAGGGGCGGCGGCAGGTTTTTATTTTGCTAAGAATGGTGCAAAAGTGGTGGGTATTCTAGATAAGGAATATGGCATATTATCCAGCGAAGGTTTTAGTTTGGAGCGCATAAAAGAAATGTTTATAGGGCGAGACGAGAATCGATTGAATGATGAGGATATGAGGCCTATGGAAGAAATTAAAACTACTATGTATTCTTATGAACCAGAAATTTTTATTCCGGCCGCGGCGTCTAGATTGGTCGATAGTTACGCTGCGGATAGATGGGTGCAGGCTGGAGTCAAAATGATTTCCTGCGGAGCTAATGTACCCTTTCATGAAGACCGGATTATTTTTGGAGAATTATCGCAGCGTTTGGACCGTGTTTTGACGGTTATACCAGATTTTATAGCCAATTGTGGAATGGCTAGGGCCTTTCATTATTTAATGATAGAAGGTGCCGAATTAGAAGACTATAGGATTTTTGAAGACATCAGAGATACTATGAAAAGATTACTGTTTCAACTGCATGAAAAATCCAATAGTCCAAATTTCATTACGGAGCGAAGTTTAGATATATTTCTAGAACTTTAATGTATAAATTATTATATATGAGTATTTTAAATATATAATACATTTATTTTCCGCTATATATATAAAAATTTCAAATATTAGATAACTTTGCTTAGGTTTTCTCAATGTAACCTACTTTTAACGAATAGATCATGACCAAAAAATCCCTACAGGTTTTAATACCCCTTTTGTGTATCACTCTATGTTTAAAAGCGCAACAAGATTCTTCAAAAATTAATACGTCTTCCGATCTCAAACTAGCATCTGATGGCACCAGCTTATGGAGATCTGGAAAAGCAAAATATGCTCCAAGGCCAAAAGATATGTGGGAAATAGGTCTCCATGGAGGACATTATTTTATAGATGGAGATGTTGATCCAAGACTTCCTGGATACGGATTTGGAATACATATTAGAAAAGCAATCCATTACGTCTTTTCTGTTCGTGCAGATGCTATGTTTGGAACAGCCTATGGTTTGGATCCGCAACCTGCCGGAGAAAATTTAGAAAACGAGGCAGTTGTTTTTGCCGGATATGGAGCGAACAATCGTTGGTTTCCTTCTTATCGCACACAATATTATTATGGAGCCATAGAAGGAATATTAAATATTGGTAATATTCTTTTTCACAAGGATCGTAATACCTGGAATTGGTACCTGATTTTAGGCATTGGTTTGGACATGAATAAAACCATGTTGGATTTGAAAGATGCCAACGGGCAGGTGTATTCCAAAGTAGAAACCCAAATAGGATGGACATCAGATAAATACAATACTAAACAGGGTCGAATCGATATCAAGAACGACATCAAAAATATTTATGACGGAGTATACGACACGGAAGCATACAAAAAGAAAGGTATTTTCAGATTAAATGATGAACGAAACATACATCCATTGTTGATCGGTGGGGTAGGCATTTCTAGAAAAATAAATAATCGATTTAATTTATCATTGGAACACCAGGTTCATGCCACTGGAAATGACTATTTAGATGGAATCTTATACCGTACTAAATTAGATCAGTCGCGCAGAGATGATATCCAACATTATACTAATCTTCGCCTGGCATATAATTTAGGTAATCCTAAAAAATTATCGGAACCACTTTATTGGGTGAACCCATTGGATCCTGTTTTTGGTGATATATCTGAATTAAAGCAACGGCCTATTTTTGATCCTACAGATACCGATCAGGATGGAGTAATAGACCTGTTGGATCATGAGCAAGAAACACCCGCCGGAGCGCCAGTGGATACAAGAGGAATCACCTTGGATAGTGATAGTGATGGAATGGCAGATTACAAAGATGAAGAACCCTATTCTCCTCCGGGATATCAAATAAATGAAAAAGGTGTAGCGAAGGTTCCTAGCCCATCCACACTAAATGAAGAAGATGTACATAGAATTTTTAATCAACGAGTAGGAATGCCGGATTCAATAGCTGCAAAAGGAAGCGCTGCCGCTTCAGGAGGAAGTTTCTATTATGAGTGGTTTTTACCAATGATTCATTTTAATCTTGACGAATATTGTGTGAAGCCTCAATATTATAATCAGGTGCACCATGTTGCCACTGTCATGCAGGCAAATCCTAAATTATGTGTGACGGTTTTTGGCCATACGGATGTACGCAATACCTCTTCCTATAATCAAGTGTTGTCTTACAACCGAGCAAAATCCTCCATTGAATATCTGGTTTCAAAATACAATATTTCTCGGGATCGCTTTATCTTGATGTATGGTGGCGAAGAATCACCGTTGGCTGGAAATGTAACGATCCATTATATCAACAGGCGAGTTGAATTCCGTGTTTGTAAAGCGGACGACAAAGAGATGGCAAGACCGGAAGGACCTGAAGCAGGAAGATGCCGGAATAAATAAACGAGTAAAAAGGCATTTTATATGCCTTTTTACTAAGTGAACGAACTAAAAGACATAGAGATGTCTTTTTACGAAGTGAACTGAAAATGAATCCGGAGCCTGTGTAGGATGAACAAACTGAAAGACATAGAAATGTCTTTCAGTGAAGTGAACCGAAATCGAAGCAGTAGCTTGCGAATGCTTCGATGAGGCGTGGTGAAAGATGCAATAAAGCGGTAAAGCCAAAGAAGGCCATTAAGGTATTGCTTTTAATTTAAAACTATGTTCTGTTAAATTATATTTATAAATTCTATTATTTCTATTTGTTCTTTTCCAATCGATGAAAAGAACCAAAAATCTTGTCCAAAATAAGGCGCTTCTGCTAGACTCAATACCTTCAGCTCCTAATTTTCTGCTTCGCTGATCATTGACGATTCCTCTGGTGTTTTGGTTTTTTCAAACCCTTTAATTCTCCTCTTAAATAGTAGTCTTGTTTTTCAGTGTCAAAGCTCAAAGCCGCTACGAAAATTACTCGCCACGCGCTGTATTTTGGACTTGAATATGCACCGAAAATGAGGCTGTAGCCTGCGTAAGCTTCATTGAGGTATTGCTTTAAAATATATCGTTCACCTCACCCCTGAACAAATCTAAAGACATCAATATGTCTTTCGATGAGGCATGGAGGAAGATGCACAGAAGTGCTTTCCGCTAACTGGCGGAAAGTAAATTAATTTTTTACAATAATAAACTTATCGGATTCTCCAAAGCAGATTTCAACGTTTGTAAAAACTTAGCACCTGTTGCGCCATCTACTGCTCTGTGGTCGCAAGACAGCGTAAGATTCATACGATGCGAAACGACGATCTGATCATTTTTCACGGCCGGTTTTTTTACGATGGAACCTACAGCGAGTATGCATGAATCCGGTGGGTTGATGATCGCAGTAAAATGTTCGATATCAAACATGCCTAAATTGGAAATAGTGAACACATTTCCCTGCATTTCTTCCAAGCTTAATTTTTTATCGCGAGCGCGTTCTGCTTTGTCCTGAATATCCAACTTTATTTGGCTGAGCGTTTTTTGATCTACGTTCTTTATAACGGGCACTAATAAACCATCATCTATCGCCACCGCTATACCAATATGAATATCACTATGGAAGATCATTTTATCTCCATGCCATGACACATTCACCATGGGGTTTTTTACCAGGGCAAAACCGCATGCTTTTACAATGATGTCATTGTAAGATATTTTAAATTCTGATACGTCATTGAGTTGACTTCGCGCTGTTACACAGGCATCCATGTCAACTTCTGTAGTCAAATAAAAATGGGGCGCAGAAAATTTGCTTTCTGATAATCTTTTGGCGATCGTTTTTCTCATTTGGCTCACGACAACTTCTCGATTGCCTTTCGGAAGGGTGGCAGGAGATATACTCTGGCCCTGTCCTTTGGCAGTTTTAGCTTCGATAGCCATTTCAATATCCCGTTTGATAATTCGCCCATTTTCACCGGTGCCAGGAATTTTTTCGATCGTCAATCCTTCATTTTGGGCCATAGATTTAGCCAGCGGAGAGGCTTTTAACCGTTTGGACGTTTCCCCTTCATCAGCGGGCACTTCGGTTTTTACTTCTTGGGTGGCTGATTCTAGTTTGGTAATTTCTGGGGTTGGACTGACTTCGGTTTTTAATTCTGGGGAAACGGCTTCTACATCTTTGGCAGATTCTGTTGCCGGGCTAGCTGATGGTGTTGAAGAAGCCTTAGTCTCCAACAAATGCTCATATTTTTCGCCCGGTTTTCCAATGATGGCAATGATGCCATCTACGGGTACAGCCCCTTCTTTCACGGCAATATAGAGCAACGTACCTTCCTGGAACGCTTCCAGGTCCATGGTAGCTTTATCTGTTTCTACTTCCGCCATGACATCGCCAGGTTTCACGGTGTCCCCTTGTTTTTTTAACCAGCTTTTTATAACACCTTCCTCCATAGTGTCGCTCAACCTGGGCATTCTAATCACATCCGCCATTTGATCACAAATTTTTGCGAAATTAAGGATTTAAAAGATGTGACTTCTGGTTTGTTTGCGGAATTGGCCTACATCGCTTTGAAGTCCCTAAATTATTTCTAATTTTACGGTTGATGAAATACAGTTCGACGATCCTGGCAGATGCTGTTGAAGCCTTGAGTTTGCTGCCTGGTGTGGGAAAAAAATCGGCGCTCCGAATGGCCATACACCTGGCCCAAATTGATCAGGAGAAATCCATTCAATTAGCGCAGTCCATTATGAATATGGCCCAAAATCTCAAAACATGCAATCAATGCAATACATTCTCCGACGAGGAGGTATGTGAAATTTGTAACAGTAAATCAAGAGACCATAAGACACTCTGCATCATTGAATCCGTTAAAGATTTGATGGCGATTGAAGAAACGTTGCAATACAACGGCACCTATCATGTGTTAGGGGCTTTAATTTCTCCAATCGATGGAATTGGCCCTGAACAATTGAAATTAGACCAACTACAACAACGTATCCAAAACAACCAGGTTAGGGAAATTATTATGGCCATTAAACCATCCATAGATGGCGATACCACTATCTATTATTTATCAAAAAATATAATTGATCCAACGATCAAAATCAGTTTGATTGCTCGAGGAGTTTCATTTGGATCTGAACTGGAATATGCAGATGAACTGACCCTCGGTCGATCCATTATTAGCAGAACTCCCTATAGCATTCATGATAATATTTCCGCGTGAAACTGAGTGTTATCATCGTCAGTTACAACGTCCGCCATTTTTTGGAACAAGCTATCAGCTCTGCATTAAAAGCACTTCAAAATATTTCCGGGGAAATTCTAGTTGTTGATAATCATTCTGTGGATGATTCCGTCCATATGATCCAATCTAAATTTCCATCCGTAAAACTATTTGCACGCAAAGAAAATTTGGGATTTTCAAAAGCCAATAACCTGGCTATAAAGGAAGCAAAAGGAGAATTTATATTATTGCTAAATCCAGATACCTTAGTGCCTGAAGATTGTTTTTCGAAATGTTTGGATTTTTTTGAAGCCCATCCTGATGCTGGAGCGCTTGGTGTAAAAATGATCGATGGCTCTGGATATCTATTACCTGAATCTAAGCGAGGTTTTCCAGGTCTTTGGGTTTCCTTTTGTAAAATGAGTGGCCTCGGAAAATTAGTTCCGCGGTCAAAATTTTTCAACGGCTACTACATGGGACATCTGTCTTATGAAACCGTTCAGGAAATAGAGGTATTGAGTGGAGCCTTTATGATGATCCGGAAAAAAGTCTTAGATCTGGTTGGACATTTGGATGAGCGTTATTTTATGTTTGGTGAAGATATTGATCTTTCTTATCGAATTCATTTGGCGGGATACCACAATTATTATTTACCTGACCCAGTGATCGTACATTATAAGGGTGAGAGTACCAGCAAATCGTCTGTGAATTACGTCTTTCACTTTTACCGTGCGATGATATTATTTGCAGAAAAGTATATTAAAGGTGGCAAAGGTATTTTATTTATTTTATTGCTAAAACTGATCATTTATAGTAAGGCAGGAATGACCTTGGTTAAAAATTTCTTGTCTAAATTTCAATGGCTGATATTAGATGCATTTTTTATACTGTCGGCCAGCTTTCTAATTAAGAAAGCCTGGTCTTTGTTTTATCACCATACACCCTTTTACTATCAATCAAAATCCTGGTGGACCGTTACACTAATCCAGCTAGCGGTATGGCTTTTTAGTTTTTATTTTCATGGTGTGTATGAAAAACGCTTTAAAACCAAAGATCTGATTTTGGCAACGATTATGGGTTTTATGGTGAATGTCCTGATTTATGCATTATTACCTGAATATCTGCGCTCATCCCGGATGATTTTATTACTCACATTCGTTTGGATATTGATGTATTCTCTACTTAGCCGCATCATCTATCACCGCCTAAAAACAGATCGATGGATCGTCGGATTAGATCGCATGAATCATATCCTTATTATAGGTGACGTACTGGATGAAAACAATATTAAAGAAATTTATATTAAATCAAAGAAAGCATTTTTTATTGAAAAACGGATAGCCAGCACGGATATTCCAACCAATATTTCAGCATGGAAAGAAATCATTCGCGTAAACAACATTACAGAAATAGTATTTTGTTTGCCGACGATTTCCTGGAAAGAGATCTTACATATCATGAGTCAAATTGAATTTGACATTCAGTTTAAAATCATGAATGAACAGTCCATGAGTATTTTAGGAAGCAGTTCAAAAAATGAGCGCGGAGAATTATTTACCAATACATTGGGCTTTAATTTAAATCGAATCGTTTTCATTCGTCAGAAGCGGCTTTTTGATCTTATGTTTTCTTTTTTTTTAGTAGCATTCTTTTGGATAATCATGTTTTTACAAAAAAATAAACGACAATTTTTTAGAAATATTTATAATGTCATCATGAATCAATTTACCTGGGTGGCTTATTCGTCAGCTGAAGCAAAAAAGTTGTTATTACCTCAATTAAAACCAGGCATTTTGTTGCCCATTACACACGAAGAATGTTTTGGCTCCGATGAAATTAGAGATCATGCGTATACCAATTATGCATGGAATTATTCAGTTTGGATGGATGTCACCATTTGCTTAAAAGATATTAGTACCTTAGACCAATCCGGCGCATGAATCAATTACACAACGACATTAAAGAAATGGCCGCTAAAATTTGGCCTGAATTGGTGCAAATCAGACGGCATTTACATCAACATCCTGAACTTTCATTTGAAGAAGTCAACACGTCACAATTCGTAAAGAGTATTTTAAATAAGCATCAAATAAACTTTTCTGAAGGCTGGGTTAAGCACGGCATTGTCGCGACCCTAAAAGGGAAAAACACTAACGATTTATGCGTTGCCTTAAGGGCGGATATGGATGCATTGCCTATTCAGGAGAAGAATGACCTGGACTATAAATCTTCTGTGGATGGCATCATGCATGCTTGTGGTCATGATGTCCATATGAGTTGTGTTTTAGGTGCTGCCATCATTTTAGAATCACTAAAATCTTTATGGGAAGGAGAAATTAAAATCATTTTTCAACCAGGCGAAGAAAAACTTCCGGGTGGAGCAAACTTGATGATTGAACAAGGTGTATTAAAAAACCCAAAACCTGATGCGATACTTGGTCTTCATGTTCAGCCTGGCATGGAGCCCGGCCATTGCGGCTTTTGTCCAGGCCCCTCTATGGCTTCCTCGGATGAAATTTATATAACCATAGAGGGCAAAGGTGGACATGCAGCGATGCCGGATCAGGTAATTGATCCCATTTTGATAAGTGCGCAAATTATTTCATCGATTCAATCGGTGATCAGCCGAAACAGGCCACCATTGATACCTTCTGTATTGAGTTTTGGAAAAATTCGATCCGATGGTGGGGCCACGAACATTATTCCAGATCGTGTTTTTATTGAGGGAACGTTCCGATCCTTGGATGAAAATTGGCGGGTACGCGGTTTGAAGCTAATAGAGGAGTTCATCCATAAATCCAGTCAGGCCTTCGGCGGCAAAGCGGAGGTAAAGATCATTCGGGGTTACCCATGTTTACACAATTCGATTCCACTCACTGAGGAGATGATGAAGATAGCTGGAGATTATCTGGGCCCCTCAAATGTCACTCAAATCTCGGCTAAACTCAGTTCGGAGGACTTTGCCTGGTACAGCCAACAAATTCCGGCCTGTTTTTTCAGGTTAGGCACCGGCCAATCTTCAGGTGTTCATACGGCTACTTTTCAAATCGACGAGAAAGCATTGGAGGTCGGTTCAGGCCTGATGGCTTGGATGGCCATCTCGCTTTTGTCAACACATAAAAATATTTTGTAATTTGTAACTAAATATAATTCAAATTTTTATCTTTGTGATTCACAGTTTATACCAAAAACTAAGCCTCAATAAAGATACATGTCTAGAATTTTAATTGTCGATGATGAACAGAGTATTCGCCGGGCACTAAGGAATATCCTGGAGTTGGAAAAGTATGAAGTAGATGAGGCCACGGATGGATTGGATTGCCTTGTCAAATTAAAACAAAACACCTATGAAGCCATCATTTTGGACATCAAAATGCCCAAAATGGATGGTATGGAAGCTTTAGATAAGGTCCAGCAACTGGCGCAGGATACCCCAGTGATCATGATAAGTGGTCACGCTACCATTGATACCGCAGTAGAGGCGGTCAAAAAAGGTGCTTTTGATTTTATTTCTAAGCCACCAGACTTAAATCGCCTGCTCATCACCCTTAGAAATGCGATAGACAAATCGTCTCTTATCTCTGAGAAAAAGGTGCTACAGCGGAAGGTTTCTAAAATAAAAACGCAGGAAATTGTCGGCACGTCCAAAACCATAAGAAAGGTTCGAGAGACCATTGATTTAGTGGCGCCTACTGAAGCCAGGATATTGGTTACCGGCCAGAACGGGACTGGAAAAGAACTTGTTGCTCGCTGGATTCATGAAAAGAGCCATCGAAGTAATGGAAATATTGTCGAAGTAAATTGTGCAGCCATTCCATCTGAATTAATAGAGAGCGAATTATTTGGACACGAAAAAGGATCGTTTACTTCTGCCATAAAGCAACGATTAGGAAAATTTGAATTAGCAAATGGCGGGACCTTGTTTTTAGATGAAATTGGAGATATGAGTCTATCCGCGCAGGCCAAAGTTTTGAGAGCCTTGCAGGAGAGTAAAATTACCCGTGTCGGTGGAGATAAAGAAATCTCTGTAGACGTGCGGGTTATTGCGGCCACTAATAAAGACATTCGAAATGAGATAGACAAGGGGCGCTTCAGAGAAGATTTGTATCATAGACTAGCGGTCATCATCATTGAAGTCCCTTCCCTGAATGAACGAAAAGAAGACATTCCACTTTTGGTCGAGCATTTCATAGAGCACGTATGCTATGACTATGGTATTCCTGTAAAACAAATAGATGAACCGGCACTACTTGAATTGCAAAAATATAATTGGACGGGAAATATCAGAGAATTGAGGAATGTAATAGAGCGATTAATTATCTTATCGAAGCAGAAAATTGGGCGAAAAGAAGTGTTGGATTTTGTTATTCCTGCCAGTCAACGGCATAACAAATTCAAAGAACTCTTTGAGCAGTTTGACAATATCCAGGAATTAAATGACTTTATTAAAAAGGAGTTTAATGCTTGGAAAGCAGAAGTTTAATTCCCGTATAATATTATATTGAGCCTGTCTTGAAAACTAAGACAGGCTTTTTTTATCTAAATTACCGTCATGAAATCAATGAAACAATGGAGCCAGCTGAAAGGAGAGAACTCCTGGACCATGTTTAAAGTAATCGCAGAACTAGTTGACGGATTCGAATCCTTAAACCGAATCGGCCCTTGCGTTTCCATTTTCGGCTCGGCACGCGTGAAAGAAGATCATCCACACTACCTATTAGCAGAACGTATAGCCGCCCGACTCACAGAGGAAGGTTTTGGCGTGATTACTGGTGGAGGTCCAGGTATTATGGAAGCTGCCAATAAAGGTGCCAGAAGTAATAATGGCGTAAGTGTGGGCTTAAATATCCAGCTCCCTTATGAACAATCCGGCAATCATTATATCGACCCTGATAAAATGTTACACCACCGGTATTTTTTTGTTCGCAAGGTGATGTTTGTTAAATATAGCCAGGCGTTTATTGCGTTGCCTGGCGGATTTGGAACTATGGATGAACTATTTGAAGTCTTGACGTTAACTCAAACGAGAAAAATAAACAAGGTCCCAATCGTTTTGGTTGGTCGTAGTTATTGGGCTCCGCTGAAAGCCTGGATACAGGAAACTGCCATTTCTGAATATCATTATGTGGGTGATAATGATCTCGACCTGATGCCCGTCGTCGACGAACCGGAGGAAGTAGTTAAAATTATTACTGAATTTTATGAAGGAGACAAAGGAGGTGGATTGAGGCCAACCTTTGAATTATAGTAATTCTAATACTTCTCAGACGCTATTGGCATAACATTGGTAAAGGATTACCTTTGAACGGAATTAATTTCAAGACATTAAATATATTAGTTATTTGAATATATGTTTCATCACTTGGTATTTTTTCTCTAAATTTGCAAACATCACAACCTAATTGGCGAATCATGAAGCGAAGCCTACTCATTATTGGAATCATATGGTTATTTTCCATTTCACTGGAAGCGCAGTTTTCCGAACTTAAGAACGGAATTATAGCAAGGAAGACCTTTCTAGACTATGGAACGCTAAGAGGCAAGGATTTTGCTGCCTTCAAAGATTACCGACATGGTTTTGAGATAGCGTATCTAAGAAATTTTAGTAATTCGATTTCGGTAGCGATTCCACTGGGAATAGGCGTATTCCAGGATTCTTTGGAGGAAGCCATTACTGTACCATTCACCAGTCTCGGCGTGCAGGGAAAGTTTCATTTATTGAAAAATAAATTGGTCAATCCATTTTTAACGGCTGGGTTTAATTTTCTTTTGCCAAAAGACCGCGACCTGGCCATACAGGTTCCACTGGGAGTGGGTGCCAATTTTATGGCACATCCACAGGTATATCTGCACTGGCAATCCGATTACAGGTTGTCCGTGGCGAACTGGGAAAATCATCTTCAGCACAGTATTGGTATAGTGTATTTGTTGGGTAACATAAAACAAGCGAAAGTGATGCCAAAGGAGATCCTTCCGCTTGCTGAACCCAAAAAATTAGATTCTGATGCCGACGGCATTCCAGATGACTTGGATTTGTGCCCAAGCCAGGCGGGGTTGGCTAAATTTTCCGGTTGCCCGGATACGGATGGCGATGGTATCGAAGATTTAAAAGACAAGTGTCCTGATATGAAAGGGATCAAAGAATTGGCAGGTTGTCCGGATAGTGATGGGGATGGCGTTTCTGACAATGAAGACGAATGCCCAAATCTTAAAGGTGTAATAGATAATAAAGGGTGCCCGGAATCTGATACTGATGGGGATGGTGTTTTAGATAAAAATGACCAATGTCCAGATCAGGCCGGGCTAAAAAGTTTAGCGGGATGCCCGGATAGTGATGGAGATGGGGTTTCTGATAAGGATGATAAATGTCCGGAAATACCTGGTGTTAAAGAAAAAGCTGGTTGTCCTGACTCTAAAAAAGATGCGGATAACGACGGCATAGAGGATGAAAATGATGAATGCCCATTTACAGCGGGAATAGCGAAGTTTAACGGTTGTCCTGATACCGATGGGGACGGCATAATTGATAAATTAGATAATTGTCCAGATAAAGCTGGTGCAGCAGATATGGGGGGATGTCCTGATAAGGATGGAGATGGCGTAGCGGACAAGGATGATAATTGCCCGGATATCGCTGGTTTAAAGTCTAAAAAAGGTTGTCCTGATACCAAAAAAGATGCGGACAACGATGGAATTGACGACACAAAGGATGATTGTCCGTTCACCGCAGGAATTGCTAAATTTAATGGTTGCCCAGATACCGATGGAGACGGCGTCATGGATAAGAAAGATAATTGTCCAAATGATGCTGGGCTAGTTGCACTGGCAGGCTGCCCAGACAAAGACGGGGATGGTGTCGCTGATAAGGATGACAAATGTCCGAATGTAGCCGGCGTAAAATCATTAGGGGGCTGTCCGGAAGCAAAAAAAGATACCGATAAAGACGGAATTATAGACGATGAAGATGATTGCCCAACTATAGCAGGTATTGCTAAGTTTGACGGATGTCCGGATACTGATGGAGATGGTATTCAGGATAAGCTGGACGACTGTCCAAAGGTTAAAGGGACAGCGGCCAACAAAGGCTGTCCGGAAGTTAAAAAAGATGCCGATAAAGACGGAATTCTGGATGAGGATGATGATTGTCCAACGTTGGCAGGTATTTTAAAATTTAAAGGCTGCCCGGATACAGACGGCGATGGAATTCAGGATAATTTGGACGACTGCCCTAAGAGTAAGGGTCCGATGTCAAATAGTGGCTGTCCAGAAATAGCCAAAGAAGATAAAGAAATTTTAGATTTTGCCATGCGAGCCGTTCAATTCGAACTGGGAAAGTCTACGTTGAAACCAGAATCTTTCAAGACACTTTCCAAAATTTCTGCATTGCTTACTAAATATAAAGAATTTAACCTGGCTATTGGCGGTCATACTGACAATACCGGTAGCGCCCAATTCAATTTAGAACTATCAGAGAAAAGAGCTCGGGTCTGCTATGAATATTTAATTTCCAAGGGTGTACAAACGTCCAGGTTGAGTTATAATGGGTTTGGAGCTACGCAACCTATTGCAGATAATAAGTCAGAAATCGGAAGGTTTTTAAATCGACGAACAGAGTTTAATCTGGTTCCTAAATAGAACCTATAAAATTATAGGATAATATTGTTCGTGTTGATTTCTCATGATCAACAGGGAGCTCGTTTATAGATGCTTTTTAGACTACAAAAAATTCTTTTAAAATCCTTTATATTTGCTGCCCGTGAAGGGAGTTTTATATTGCAATTAAGTCAAATGAAAAGGACAAGAAAAATCTATACCCATTTAAAGTAATTAATAAAATTATGGCCAATACCTCAGATATCAAAAACGGTTTATGCATGGATTACAATAATGATATTTATGTAATCACAGAATTCCAGCATGTCAAGCCAGGAAAAGGCAATGCCTTTGTTCGGACAAAATTAAAAAGTATGACGACCGGAAGGGTTATCGAAAATACTTTTGTGGCAGGGCATACCATAAACGAAGTGCGGGTGGAAAGAAGGAAATTTCAGTATCTTTACAAGGACGAGGCAGGCTACAATTTCATGAATACAGAAACATTTGATCAGATTTCATTGGATGATAATATGATTGACAATGCGAACTTTATGAAGGAAGGTATGGAAATAGATGTGTTATTCCACGCAGTGAAAGATATTCCTTTAATGGCTGAATTACCTCCTCACGTCATTCTTGTGGTTACCTATACCGAAGAAGGTGTTCGGGGCAATACAGCTACCAATTCTCAAAAATTGGCGACCCTGGAGACAGGCGCAGAAATAAAAGTACCTTTATTTATTGAAGAAGGAGATCGTTTGAAAATTGATACCCGGACCGGAGAATATATAGAACGTTCAAAACAATAAACCCATGACTTTTAAAGAAGTACAAGAACTTATTCGATTAGTTAGTAAATCTGAACTATCCGCTTTTAAAATGAAGCAAGGAGATTTTGAAATCTCCTTACGAACCGGAAAGGACGCTAAGAACGAAATCCAGCCAACCTCAATTGCAGTGCCTATTTTAGCCGCACCTCAAGTGGTGCCAACAGTAACCACCAAGGCTTCATCTGAGTCTGAAGGATCCGCTTCTCCGTCTTCTAGTGATTCAAATAAGGAAGGTGGAAAGTTTATAGAAATTAAATCTCCTATGGTGGGCACCTTTTATCGTTCGGCAGGACCAGAAAAAGGACCTTTTGTAAAGATTGGTGACCACGTAGAGTCTGGGTCGACCGTCTGCATCATTGAAGCCATGAAATTGTTTAATGAAATAGAAAGTGAAGTCACCGGAACGATAGTTAAAATATTGGTGGAAGATGCTACGCCTGTAGAGTACGATCAGGTTCTATTTCTCATTGAACCTTAAAATTTAACTGACCGGATGTTTCAAAAAATACTCATAGCAAATCGGGGTGAAATCGCCCTTAGGATCATCAGAACCTGCAAAGAAATGGGGATCAAAACAGTGGCCATCTATTCTACAGCAGATCGGGAGAGCCTTCATGTGAGATTTGCAGATGAAGCAGTCTGTATTGGCCCTGCGGCATCATCACAATCTTACCTGAGTGTTCCAAAAATAATGGCCGCCGTAGAGATAACCAATGCAGATGCCATTCATCCAGGATATGGGTTCCTGGCAGAAAATGCAGAATTTGCAGAGGTATGTAAAGAATACGGAATAAAATTTATTGGCCCTACTCCGGAGCAAATCCGTAAAATGGGGGACAAGATTACTGCCAAAGATACCATGATCAAAGCAGGAGTACCTGTGGTGCCAGGCTCTGAAGGACTTTTGCAAGATGTAGTTTCTGGTAAAAAGATTGCTAGAGAAATTGGCTATCCCGTTATTTTAAAAGCCACTGCAGGAGGTGGAGGCAAAGGGATGAGAATTGTATGGAAAGAAGATGAGTTTGAAGACATGTGGAATATTGCTCGACAGGAAGCAAAAGCAGCGTTTACGAATGATGGAATTTATATCGAGAAATTTATTGAAGAGCCGCGGCATATAGAATTTCAAGTGATCGGTGATCAATTCGGAAAGGTGGTGCATTTATCCGAACGGGATTGTTCTATTCAACGGCGACATCAAAAGTTGGTAGAAGAAAGTCCCTCTCCATTTATGACTTCTGAAATGCGTGACGAAATGGGCGCAGCAGCTATTAAGGCCGGAGAATGCATTAACTACGAAGGGGTTGGAACGGTGGAATTCTTAGTTGATAAATATCGCAATTTCTATTTTATGGAAATGAATACCCGTATCCAGGTAGAACATCCGGTTACGGAAGAAGTGATTGACCATGATTTGATCAAAGAGCAAATAAAAGTGGCTGCTGGAATTCCAATTAGCGGTAAAAATTATTTCCCGAGTATGCACGCCATCGAAGTGCGCATAAATGCAGAAGATCCATACAATGATTTTAGACCCAGTCCAGGAAAAATTACGTCACTTCACACATCCAAAGGTCATGGGGTACGAGTGGATACCCATGTTTATTCCGGTTATACCGTGCCGCCTTATTATGACAGTTTAATTGCAAAACTGATTTGTAAAGCACAGACGCGGGAAGAATGTATCACTAAAATGGAGCGCGCGCTGGATGAATTTATCATCGAAGGAATTAAAACGACATTGCCATTCCATAAACAGTTGATGAAAAATGAACAGTTCCGTAAGGGTGATTTCCATACGGGATTTCTAAATACTTTCATTTTGTTGCCCGAGGTGTAACGTTAATTAATTGAACGAAATATTTCTTTTCGGTGTAGTTCATTTTGAATGAAGTCCTTTTTAAATTTTCTTAGTCAGATCAAATCTTATAAGCCCGCAGTTGCGGCTTATATCATTTGTTATATTCTGACGGCGGTATTTACCGTCGTTAGTATTCCGGCTATCATACCCCTTTTTGAGATGTTGTTTGCGAATAACATTAAACCAACTGAGGCAGTAACGACCGTAAATTCAGTTTCTGATTTTTTTCAATTTATAAAATATAATTTTTCTGAATGGATGGGTTCGCACGAACGATCCACGGCGATATTTTATGTTTGCCTGGGCGTAGCGGGAATATTTTTTCTTAAAAATTTGTTTCGCTACCTCGCCATTTATTTCATCAGTCCCGTCAAAGCAGGTATCGTAAGAGATACCCGAAAAAAACTATTTAATAAATTGATGAATCTTCCATTGTCTTATTTTTCCAATGAACGAAAAGGAGATTTGATTGCCCGGATGACCAATGATGTCAATGAGTTGGAATCGACATTATTATCTTCCATTGAAGCATGGGTGAAAGATCCGCTCATCATCTTAGGATCGATATTATTTATGTTATATGCCAGTCCAGAATTAACGCTGTTTGTTTTATTTCTGCTATTTATCACGTCATTTGTTATCGGAGGCATTTCGCGGAGTTTAAAAAGAAATGCCATGTTAGCAAATAATGATTTTGGTGAATTGATTGCTATACAAGAAGAAAGTTTAGGTGGTATCAGAATCATTAAAGCATTTGGAGCAGAAGAATACATCAAATCCCGATTTAATAAAATTCTAGATAAGTATCGAAAATTAGTTATTAAAATAAATCGCCGGAGGGAATTGGCTCCACCGCTTTCAGAGTTTTTGGGCATTACAGTGGTTTGTATATTAATGTGGTATGGCGCGCGATTGGTGTTCCAAAATCAAATTGATGGCGCTACGTTTCTTGCATTTCTCTATGCATTTTTTAATGTGATCGAACCTTCCAAAGCGCTGTCTGCATCTTATTTTAATATTCAAAAAGGGATGGCTGCATTGGAACGTATCCAACAAGTGATCAATACGGAAGAACAAATAGTGGACGACCCATCAGCTATCGAAAAGCATGGCTTTAATCAATCTATTGAATTTAGTAATGTGCATTTCACCTATCCGGGTTCCAACCACAAGGTGTTACAGAATATAAATATTGTCATTAAAAAAGGAGAGACCGTCGCGATTGTAGGATCCTCCGGTTCCGGTAAAACAACCTTTGTCGATTTGTTGTCGCGATTTTATGATGTGGACGAAGGCCAAATATTAATAGATGGAACAGACATTCGAAAAATTAAATTGAAGAGTTTGCGAACGTTGATGGGAATGGTCACGCAAGAGCCCATATTATTCAATGACAGCATTCGAAACAACATAGAGTTTGGTGGAAACGCCAGTAAGGAACAAGCATTATGGGAAGTATTAACTCTTGCTAATGCAAAGGACTTTGTGCAAGATCAACCCAAAGCCCTGGAGTACGAAATCGGAGATCGAGGTATGAAGCTAAGCGGTGGTCAGCGTCAAAGATTGACGTTGGCACGGGCTATACTGCGAAATCCGCCCATTTTGATTTTAGACGAAGCTACCTCTTCGCTGGATTCTGCTTCTGAAAAATTGGTTCAAGAAGCGATGGCTCATGTCTTAGAAGATCGCACCGCCATAGTCATCGCCCACCGATTATCTACGATCCAACATGCCGATAAAATCATTGTTTTAAAAGACGGTCTCATTGTAGAACAGGGCAACCATACAAAACTATTGTCAAATAGGGGAGAGTATAGTAACTTTGTGGAACTTCAGACGTTCAGTTAATCACCAAATAAATTATAACTCATGAAACATATTTTACTTTTAATGATCATTTCTGCCTCAACATTGTTTGGGCAGGTGACACTTACCAAAGATATCTTAATAATACAAGGAGATTCTTTAGCGTATGGAATTGATACGTTAACGCAAGGATATATAGTAAGCCCTGCCGGTCCAAACCAGACCTGGGATTTTTCTGGATTACAGGTGAGATTGCGCCGATCTGAAGTATATCGTCCAGTGAGCGAGGGAACAGCTGCCGCCTCATTTCCGCAGGCTACTTGTATGCTGAGACAAGGAGGTGTAGAGCGTTATTTTAGAACTACCAATACTACTTTTGAAGAGCTGGGTACGTATACCAGAAGTTTTACCCAATTTCCAGGAGTTGGAGGTACCAATTTTTACCGACCGAGTTTTGTAGAACAGAAGGTCCCTGAAAGATATTTAGACACGTTTCAATCTTCCTATAAATTCAGTTTTACTTTTTCATCAGATATTATTCCGGATACGTTGTTAAACCAACTGCCATTACAACCGGATTCATTTCGATACACCGCCACAATTATTGTGAAGAAAGAAGTGGATGCCTGGGGCAAAGTAATATTGCCGGCTAAAACATGGGATGTATTGCGTGAACGCAGACTTACCACAACTACAGCTAAGATTGAAGCGAAAGTATTTTCTATTTGGCTTGACATTACCACACTTGCCGCGGGAATATTAGGTGATTTATTGAATAATCCAAGTATAACCACGTATGCCTATTTGAGCCCGTCGAGTAAGGAGACCATCGCATTAATGGATGCTGATTCTAGTGGAGTCATTAGTGAAATACAATTTAAACCGAATGCTATAACATTGGCTTCCAAAGACCCGACAAAAATTCTTGGGTTGAATGTTTCGCCAAATCCATTTACGAATCATTTGGTCATTGCATTAGATGGCTTGAATACGGGTAAAATCTATCATTTTCAGCTAGTAAATGAACATGGAGTACTAGTGCATGAAACTAAACTTAAAATTAGCTCGGACGAGTTCATTTGGTCCGGACTTAAAAATATTCTGATGGGAACTTACGTATTAATTATTTCAGATGAATCAGGTAGGATAGTCGGACAACAAAAAACGATAAAAGGTCAGTGAGATAAAATAATATTTGGATAAATTTATGCGAGTATTGGAATGAATAAAATGCTACCATTCTCTTAAACTATAAATTCATTCCACCGCGATTCTATTCACTCCGAGAATAAATACATTCCTGCTTTGATTAATTTATTGTTTTACAAACAGTTTGGAAGCAATATGACCGTTTTGTAATGCTGCTCTAAGAAAGTAGCTACCAGATTTGAAATGATTAATGGGAATAATTATTTGTTCTCCAAAAAGGTTAGAACTAAATTCATCCAAAATGATTCCATCAGAATTTATAATGCTATAATTTATTTTTTGATCACTCGTGTGCATTAAAACAATATAATTTTGAGCAGGAATAGGATACAGCGTAATATTATAATTTTGTAAGTCAAGATCTTTGTTTTTTACTAAATTGCATCCTGGTATCAAACATCCATCATTGTCTACTCTTAATAGCCAGGGCATCCAATAGGGTTCTTTATATTTTTCAAAGGCATCATCGGAAAAGGAAGAGGCTGCAATAATATATCCACCTTGTGGACAGGATTTAATATCATAAATAAAGCCACTATCTTTCCCCTTTCGAATTCGATACATCTTTTTCCAAATTACTTGTTTTTCTTCATTTATTCTTACAAGATTTAATAGTCTATGATACCAATAAATAGTATCATTTATCTGCAGAGAATCATTAAACACCAATAACGTATCCCTGAAGGGGAGGGTACCCCCCACAATGAATCCATCTTTTTCATTTGTTCTTATTATTTTTTTAAAACTTACATTATCTGATATTCCTTTATATAAAGAATCCAAGTCTAAATTGATATTAAATTTGTAAGTGAGAGCAGTGTCTAATACTTGAATTATTCCGTATCCTCTATTAGCAGTGGGAAAATGAGGCGGATCACTGTAATTATAATTAGAGGACAAATACAACCATCCTTTTTCATCCTGTGCTATATCATATATTAGACAAAATCCTTGCGAAGGTTTCGAATTATAAATTTTTACTAAATTGCCGTCTGGGTCCAACTTATATAATAGACTTTGATATTCAGCCGGCCAACCAGTATTAAAGTCATTGGTATATCCAACTCCAACATATATATTGCCAAGTCTATCAACATAGGTTGAATATGGAATATTATTAAATGTCGTTATAGGTTCTTTACCTATGATTTTTTGCCATTTAATTTTTCCACTAGTATCTACCTTCGTGACTTGCACTTTTCTCCATTGTTTTTGTATTCCCGTTTCGACTTTACTCGCAGTGATAAGATAACCCTTTGGATCTGCCGAAAAGTTATTTTCAATAATTACACCTCCAGGATATAGAGTATTTTTTATTTCAAAAGTAATTTGTTCCCTGGTAATCCTGTTGAATTTTAGAATGGATTCTTGCCGATTATTGTGATTAAATCCGGTATAAAAAGTAATTCCGTCCCAGGTATGAATTCCCTCAGGATAGAAATAGTTATATTGGTCATTGTCTTTGATATGATAATAGTCCAGGAGATTTCCACGTAAATCAAAATTATAAAAAGCGGCTCCATAAATTTCTTTATATGTTGTGTCAGCCGAATAGCCAAAAGCATAAAAACCGGAATCAGTAGGAAATACGGCAGTAAGCCAATTAGGGTATACATTCAGGTATCCTGTTCCATCTTCAGGGACGGTATATACTCGACTGAACAGCTCCTGGGATTTGCCTACAGTCCCAACAAAGCATAAAAAAAAAAGAATGCTTATTTTCATTTTTATCAATTATTATGAACTCGGGATAAATTTAAGAAAATGAACCTTATTCTCCATTGACCATTGACCATTGATCATATCCAATCTTTCCCAAGTTTTAATTCCGTATCCGATACCATTTTTTTAATTTCCTGTTCTTGTGATTTTTTACAGATAAGCAATACCTCTTTTGTATTCACTACAATGAAATCATGAAGTCCTTGAATGGCTATTAGTTTGGATTCGGAGTCGTGAATCATACATTGGCGGCTATCATTCAAAATGCATTTATCGGCAACCACCGCATTTTCAAATTCATCATGTTTGATTAATTCGGATAATGAACCCCAGGTACCTAAATCACTCCATCCGAAATCTACTCTTTTTACTATGACCTTATCAGCTTTTTCCATGACTGCATAATCGATGGAAATATTTGCACACTGTGCATAAATGGTGTCAATCGCGGACGATTCATTATTCGTAAACGCTTCATGAATCTCCGGAGAATATTTTTTGATGGCCTCTAAAATACTAGACACTTCCCATAAAAACATACCACTATTCCACAAGTAATTTCCATCCTCCATATACTTTAATGCGGTATTATGATCTGGTTTTTCGACAAATTCGAGCACGTTAAAAATTTCGTTTTGAAAGTGCTGGTTTTGGTCAAAATGTATATAGCCGTATCCGGTATCTGGTCTCGAAACCTGGATGCCTAACGTCAATAATCCATGTTCTTTCTCAATAAAAGAAATGCCTTCTTCCACATCTTGTACAAATTTTATTTCATTCAATATCAAGTGATCTGCAGGCGCCACCAACATAGTCGCAGATGGATTTCGTTTTTTGATTTCATTAGCTGCATACATGATGCATGGCGCCGTGTTTTTTCGTTCAGGTTCTAATAATAGGTTTTCAATGTTGAGATGGGGCAGATTTTGAACAGTGAGATCTTTATAATCTTTGTGTGTGACCACCCAAATGTTGTCCTGGGGAATGATTCTGGAAAGTCTCTCATACGTGAGTTGGATTAGCGATTTTCCGGTCCCTAAAACATCTAGAAATTGTTTCGGCTTCTGGTTTCGGCTCATCGGCCAAAACCGGCTACCAATACCACCCGCCATGATGACTGCATGGGAATTTTGATTCATTTGTATGTATTGAAATGAAAAACGAATTAAAACAAAGTAAAATTACTACAGGTTATTTCAAAAGATCCATACCTTTTTTTAAATCCTCTAAAATTTTTGGGATTACTTCAGATTTTAGCGTGCCTACCGAAATCCGGTACCAATCTGATTCTTCATTTGTGCCGAATGCTTTAAAAGGAACAATGGCTAACTTACATTGGTCTAAAATATATTGTGTAACCATGCTTTGCGTTTTTAATATGGCGCCCTCAGCCGTCCGTTTCCCTTTCCATGGAAAGCGAACGGTCAAATAGATTGAAGCTTGTGGGCTGATCACGTCCAAGGCATAGCCTTCTTCTTTCATCCCATGCATCCCTTCATAAAGTCCAAAAAGCCGGGCTTTGATTTCAGGTTTAAACCAGGATAAATAGTGATTTACCGCCGCGCGATTTTCTATAAATTTAGCAGTGGCTACTTGTTCTGCTTTTGGAGCCCAGGCACCGATATGGGAAAGTATGGCCCGCATTTTATCGATAATATGCTTGGGTCCGAAACTCCACCCGACCCTAACTCCGGTAGCCGCAAAAACTTTGGATAAGCCGTCCACATATATGACATAATCCCGTAGTTCGGGCACCAGGCTCACTGGGTCTTCGTGTTGCGCTTTTCCAAAGGTCAACTGCCAATAAATTTGATCGTATAAAATGTAGAGTGGTTTTTGATGGCCCTTTCTTCTGCGGTTTTCCTTTAAAACCAACTCAGAAATTTCCAACAACTGATTTCTTGAAAAAACCGTCCCCGTTGGGTTTTGTGGCGAGCAAAGCGCAATCAAAACAGCCTCTTGGATATGTGGTTCTATATCTTCCCGGGTTGGCATAAAATTCTGCTCTGCACCTACATTCAATGGGATACCTACCGCTTCGCATAAATGGCAATAGTGGTTGTTATTCCAGGATGGTACCGCATAAATCACCCGGTCACCCGGATCCACGATCGTTTTGTAAATCGCATAAATAAGTGGTCGGGCTCCGCCCGATATGAGTATTTCTTCTGACGTGTACTCAAGATTTAAGGCGTCTTTGATGTATGAAGCCAATGCAATGCGCAATTCCGGAATTCCATTGGCAGCCGGGTAATTTGTATGGCCATCCAGGTACGCATTTATAATAAATTGGGTGAGTTCTTTAGGTATCGGAAAAAGACTTGGATCAAAATCTCCGATGGTGAGGTTGTGAATGGACTCTCCCTTATTGATCTTTTGATTGACGTCATTGGCCAATTTGATGATTTCGGAGGGGATGAGCGTATCTGCCATGACTGCAACAGCGCGTAACAGAGTATCTGGTTGGTCTATTATTGACATATGCGGCTTCGTTTATTGTAATCATGCAAAATATTAAAAATTAATTGTATAAGTAAATTTATTATCCTTGCATTTTCAAAAATCATGGTAAAACCTATGTCAAAGGATAACCCAATATCAAAGGATAACCCTATATCAAAGGATAACAACAAGGATATACAATTTTTAGAAGGACCACTGAGTCGCTGGAAAGAATTTACCTTTCTTTTGGATGTGTTTTGGGATTTGTGGAGAGGTGTCAGAGCCTTACATTTTGTAGGGCCTTGCGTTACAATTTTTGGTTCTGCCCGATTCCCGCCTGAACATGATTATTATAAAAAAGCAGAGACAATCGCTGCCGAAATTTCAAAACTTGGCTTTACAATCATGACCGGAGGAGGTCCTGGCATCATGGAAGCAGCCAACAAAGGAGCCAGGGAGGTAGGCGGCAAATCAGTAGGATGTAATATCATCCTGGCGTTGGAGCAAACGCCGAATGCATATTTAGACCGATTTGTCAACATGGATTATTTCTTTACCCGAAAAACCATGCTCATCAAATATTCTTATGCTTTTATTGTCATGCCGGGTGGATTTGGGACACTCGACGAACTTTTTGAGGCCCTTACCTTAATCCAGACAGGGAAATTGTCCTCTTTTCCCATCGTTTTGTTTGGTACCGAATTCCATAAAAACTTATTGGAGTATATAGACGATCTGATTTCTTATGGCACACTTTCCCCACAAGACAAGGAACTGATTTTTATAACGGACAGCATCGATGATACCATTAATTTCATTCGGAGACATGTCCTTATCAAGTCCAACCTTCGGCCATATAATGCAATCAGACCAATCCCCTGGCTGATGGAAAAATAAGTGCCCCCATGTTGTGATAGTGCTTGAACATTTTAAATCAGACTTATTTTTACCCAGTCCTCTGCATGAAATCAAATGGCATGAAGACCATCCTCCTATTTTATTTAAAAGAGATGACCTGATTCACCCAATAATTAGTGGCAATAAATGGAGGAAGCTGGAAGGATTCTTAGAAAGTTTTTATCGCACAAGAAAAAGCGAGATAAATACGATAGGATCGGCATTTTCCAACCATATCCATTCGGTAGCTTACTTGTGCTTTAGATTAAATATTCCATGTAATATTATTGTCAGCGGATTTCATGGGGATGAATTGAATGACACCCTAAACGATTGTATAAAATGGCGAGCGCAACTAAAATTTTTGGATAGAAAAGAGGCTACACAATTAAAATTACAAGACCAACTTCATCATAAAGATGTTTTATGGATACCTGAAGGAGGCGCAGGATCGGAGGCGACGGTTGGATTACTAAAACTCATCTCAGAACTACCACAAAACTTTGACCATAAAAATAATCTTATCGTGGTTCCTTGTGGAACTGGGACTACGATGCTAACTATCTTAAAGAATACCAATGAAATTAAAATTGCCTACATAAAACCTGTGCGGTCTCAGTATCTGGCGATAGATGGTCGTTATGAAAACAGGACCGTAGATTTAAGCGAAATTACTCCCATTACATTTGGTGCTTTTCACCAGGAGAGTTACGAACTTACGAAAAAATTAAATGAGAAAACCGGGATATTGTTGGATCCGATATATACCGGGCCATTATTTTTTGCGCTGCTGAAATTTTTGGATGAAAAGAGTGATTGGGATAAAATTTATTTCTTACATTCAGGAGGGCTTCAATCCTGGAGAGGATTTAATAAACGATATGGATGTCATGCGTTCTGGGATCAGGAATATTTCAGTTGAGTGAGTTCCTCCACTTCATTTTTAAGTTGATGTAGATTTCCGGAGATGTCTGTATGTTTTGCTTGGATGATATCAATTTGTTCTTTTTCAATTATTAAATGTCGATCGAGTTTAACAAAATTTTCATTTAATTTTGTGATGATATGATTCAAATACGTGACGAGTCGACTTCGAATTTCATGCTCGAGTTTGGTCCTACCTTGAATAATTTCAGAATCGTATTGATTCATAATTTTCCGTTTTTGTAAACCTAAGGTAATACCCGCAAAGAATACGCCGATGGTAGTCAATATGCCTCCTGTGATATCAAACACAATCCCATGTGTCAATGCAGTGATCATCGCGCCTACAATGGCGATGCCTGTTCCGGTGGCTACATTTGGAGCTAAATTACTTTGTTTAGAGAGGAGGTCTTTTTTATAATACGTATCCGTATTTTGTAAAAACATCGTGAACGCTCCTTGTAATTCTTCCAATACTTTAGCTCTGCGATCTGCTATGTCACTGAAAATTTCATGATCATTCTTTAAAATAGTTTTGCTGGTCTGAATTTTTAATGAGACGATCTGACCCATTTGTTGAATGGAATCCGAAAGGTCCTTGGCTCCATCATAGAGTTTTTCTTTTAAGCTGCCGTTGAGGTCTTGTTCAAAGGAACTGGTAAACGACTTCAGCCATGTTTGCAGAGATTGTTCTTTGCTAAATATTCCGCTGAGGCCTCTTTTAAGCACGCTAAAAAAGCCGAGTCCATTATGTAACTCTTCCCGTTTTTTTTGTGTGGATCGATTATAGTTGGCGACCAGATTTTCTACTAAAAGTTCGATATGTTTCATCGAAATTCGTTCATGTTCGTCCAAAGTATTCTTTATGTCCTGTCTGAATTCCAAATCATATTGATATTGTTGTTGACGGATGTCGATCCCTAGTTTTAGTTTATCTGTTATTTGAATAAACGTATTTAAATTATTCAGGAGTTTATAAACGACTGCCTTGCCTCCGGTGATATGTTCGCGGATATAATCTCTCAGCGGAATAAACCCGCTCTCTATTTCTTTGTGTTCCAATTCTAGTTTGGCAGAAACGGGAAAAATCAATACCTGATCCATTCCTTTTTCTTTTGCAAAGCGTTCCAAACCTTTTATATTAATTTCAAGATCAGGCGGATCAATCAAGTCTTTTTGTTGAAGGATGAAAATTATTTTCTTATGCCATTCCGACTTGATGAAATCAAATAAATCCCAGGCAGATTGTCGGTATGGATTTTTTGCTTCAAATACAAATACGACCAAATCTGAGGAAGGAATAAATTTCTCGGTGATTTCCTGGTGGTGGGAAATGATAGTATTGGTCCCTGGGGTATCGACAATGGCAATTTCTTTTAGGATTTCTTCCGGATAGGTAATTCTTTTAAGTACCGGGGAGACGGCTGTTTCCGTGTATTCTGGTCCATATACTATTTGTTGAATGGTATCCGTCATCGGAGACGGGGCCACCTTACAAATTTCTGTTTTCGATTCCAATAGGGCGTTGATAAAACTACTTTTACCCACTTTGACTTCTCCTACGATAACAAACATAAACGGTTCATGAATGCGGTTCCGCAATTCACTAATCATTTCAGGCCAGCTTGCATGTTGTATTTGATGACTCAGATCGTGTAGATTCTTAACCATCTCATCCAACCTGGCTTTCTGAGGGCTTAAATCTAATTCTAATAAGGAGTAGGCCATAGGGGAGATTTTTTATCGCTATACTATGTAACAAAGATATTAAGATACGAATAATTGCTTCCTAGCAGAGAAAAAAGGCATCCATCAAGTAAGCTTCCAAGATAATAGAATAATTAAAGATAAATACAACCTATCATCACAAAAACTAAATAGGGGTACCTCTATATATACCTCATCTGCATAATGAGTTTTTCTGTCCATTCAGGATAATGTTTGTGCTCTAATTCCTGTACTTTTTTTGCCAGCTTTTCTGCATTGTCTTTTTTATCCACGTTGCATTTGGCCTGAAATATAATTTTGCCCTGATCATACATTTCATTGATATAGTGAATGGTAATTCCGGATTCAGTTTCTCCAGCCGAAATCACTGCCTTGTGTACATTTTCACCAAACATTCCTTTGCCACCAAATTTAGGAAGCAAGGCTGGATGAATATTAATCATTTTATGGTCAAACAATTTTACCATAAATGGAGGCATCAATAGGAGAAATCCAGACAACGTAATAAAATTAATATCATATAAATTAAGGAGTGCGATCATATAACTATTATTAGCTAATAAAGACTTATTTATAATAGAAAATGGAATGTCATGTTCCTTGGCTAATTTAATCACCCCAGCTTTAGAATGGTTCGTGATAATCATCCCAATGTCTATATGGTCATGATTTTTGAAATAATTAATGAGTTGTAAGGCATTCGTACCATTTCCAGATGCGAAAATGGCAATTTTCTTTTTTTTCATAGGCTTCGCTTGATCGGAATATAAAATTAGCTTTTGTTTATAGTTTCGTATGATTTTGCATTAGATGGATCCATTTGGATCAATATTTGGGATACTTTTTGTTTTTCGATGGACGTTCCCATTTTAAAAATTTCAATTAACTCAGGTGCTTTTGATTGCAAAAAGATCTGCATCATATAAGAATTTGGATAAGAACTATTGACGGCTTGCAACGTTTCTATGGCGTCAAATATTTTTTTTCTCGCACTGGCGACATCCTGATCAAAACTATCCATTCCGTTTCGGTGGTAATCATAAAAAGCATTCCGGAAAGATTTAAATCTCGGGTTAGTTAGGTTTTCAATTATATAATAGCGATTGTTGTTTTTACCTTTGCTGGGATTCCAACCTTTATCGATGTTTTTAATCTGTGGAGGTATAGAGTTGATCATATTTTCTATCAATCGAATATACGTTTCACCACCTTCCGGACTAAAGCTTTCATAGTCGAATGCAATAATAAGATACGCATAATATGTCAGAACACTGGAAAGGTTATCATAATAACTTTCTTTACTATTTTCAATGGGTTTATACGGATCAAAGGAGATAGGAATTCCTTTATCCTGTATATTCAATAAGATCGTTTCATGGCTGGAATTAAAAACGGGTCGGATCGATTGTAGGGAAATATCAAAATCAAAATTATTATTTCCATAATCCTTGCTAATGGTAATTTGGAAATTGCATTTAATTTTCTCGTGGCTCTCATAGACATCACTAGTCCATTTTTGTTTATTGAGAAATTCCTTAATGGATGATTCGATTTGGGCCACGATACTTTTATCACTAGTTTGCAAATTGGGAGCAATAACGCGAACATTTGCATTGAGTTCTTGCGAAAAACTGTGTTGGTTTAACCCAATGATGATGAGGATTAGTAAAATATATTTAATGTTCATTTGTTGATGCTTGTTTGTATTTCCAATAAAATATCCACCGCTACTGCTGCTTTTGATTTAAGTTCAAATTCTTTTATACGTCCGTCTCGATGCAAGATGCTGATTTTATTGGTGTCGAACCCAAAAGCCGCATTTTCATCTCTCGGTGAATTGATAACGATGAAGTCCATGTTTTTCTTTTCCATTTTTAATTTGGCGTGCTCTATAATTTGTTCTGTTTCTAAGGCAAAACCGACCAGGAATTGATGGGCTTTTTTCTCTATGCCTATGAACTGCGCAATATCGTCAGTGTGCATTAATTTCAACTGAAGATCTGTGTTATTTTTTTTAATTTTTTCTGAAGCTGCTTTTTCTGGTTTAAAATCGGCCACCGCAGCGGCTAATATAAATATCGAACTGGATTCCAAATGCTTTTTGGTTTCCAAAAACATGTCTTCTGCGCTGACAATCCTATTGATATGGAGTTTTGGATGTGCCATGATTTTTTCATGGCTTGGCCCTAAAATAAGATTTACCTCGGCGCCCATCAACACCGCTTGTTCTGCTATTCGAATGCCCATTTTTCCACTGGAGTGGTTGGCTATAAACCGCACAGGATCGATGGCCTCGTAGGTAGGTCCCGCTGTGATGAGGATTTTCTTGTTTTCGAAAATACGACTATGAGTAAAGTGGTCCGAAACAACCCTGAAAATGTCTTCCGGCTCTGCTAGACGTCCCAATCCATTTAATCCGCTAGCTAATGGGCCTTTACCTACAGGAATAATGAACTGCCCAAAATTTTGTAGTGTCTGAATATTGGACTGCGTCGCTGGATGGGCCCACATATCCAAATCCATGGCTGGGGCGATCATAACAGGACATTTGGCGGATAAATAAACGGCAGTCAATAGGTTGTCCACCAGTCCGCTGGCTAATTTAGATATGGTATGGGCGCTAGCTGGAGCAATAATCATGAGATCGGCCCATAATCCTAAAGCCACGTGGTTATTCCATTCCTGGTCTGTTTGTAGATCGGATAAAACGGGTTTTCCGCTTAACGTTGCAAAGGAGAGTTTTCCTACAAATTCTTTGGCGGATCGGCTCATAATAACCTGTACATCCGCGTCAGCTTTGGTCAGGAGGCGTACCAGAATAAGCGATTTATAAGCAGCTATACTGCCTGTGACCGCCAAAATGATTTTACGACCTTTCAATCCGGTCATAGACTGAGCTATATTAACTGGGTAGGATTATTCTGTGTCTGCTAAATCTTCACCTAAATACTTGTAGTCAATTTTACCGCTAATGAATTCTTCCACTGCAATAATTACTGGATTAGGCAATTTTTCATAGAATTTGGAAATTTCTATTTGCTCTTTGTTCTCGTGTATCTCCTCGATGGTATCAGAATGCGAGGCAAATTCTTCAAGTTTATCATGCAACTCGACCTTAATGTCGTTGGATAGTTGATTCGCCCTTTTAGCAATGATGTTTATGGTCTCGTATATATTGCCCGTTTGTTCTGCAAGTGATTTAATGTCTCTTGCTTGAACGTTAGGGTTAATTCCTTGCGCCTGCGTCTTTATATCTGTCATAATCTGAATTTTTTGATTTTTGTAAAGCCTGTTTACGGATGTCCTTTATTATTTGTACAAATTTGCCGTTGGGGAATCGTTTTAAGAATTCATCGGAGCGGCTCACTGCTTCTAAATAACGTTCTTTTTGTTTCTCAAATATGCTTCTCTGTGCTAACTCGAAATACGCTTTTATTATCAGGTATCGAACCTCTCTAGTATTCTTAGTATCCGGATAATCCGTTAATAAGTTTTCCAAGGTAGTGACACTTGCCTGGTAATTTTTTAATTCATAATACAGTTTGCCCTGCTCGAATGCTTTTAATTCCATTTTTCCCCTCATCTCATCGATAAGCTTATTGCATTCCGCCACACGCGGAGACTCCGGATACGTATTGACAAAGATTTGAAATCCTTCGATAGCTTTTTCAGTGCCACTTTGATCCAATTGGTATTCCGGTGACGTTTTATAAATGGAGTAGACAGCCATAAATTCTGCGTCCTCCCTTTTAGGGCTATTGATAAACGTGGTAGAAAATGTTTTAAATAAATGAGAAGCCATATCATATTCTGATAAGTAGAAATGACTGTTGGCATAATTAAAATATATCTCCTCGGCTTCTTTTTGTCCACGATAAGATGTAATGATCATTTCATAGAGAGCCTGAGCTCTAACATAATCTTTTTTAGCATAATGGCTATTCGCCGACTTGAGGATTATGGCCGGATCTCCACTGGTTCTTATTTTTTCATAAGACGATTTACAACTGGATAAAACAAGTACCAGGCAGGCTATTACAAATCTGATTTTTATCATTAGCGGCGCAAAATTACGTGCTTTTAACGAGCTTTTCAAATAGATTGTTGTTTTACAGGCTTTTAGTAGGTAACTTTATGGGAGTCAACAAGGAAATCCGGGCATTGTTTGAAAAATAGTTTAGATAGGTCAACGTTTACTGGTTAACGATGCAACATAATATAGAATTGGTAAACTTTACATATATCTCAACTGTTTCTCAACATTCTTAAAACAACTTTGTATGCTATATCTTCGAATCTTTTGGGCTTTATTTTTACTTCCAACACTGCTTTCCAGTCAGAATTCTACTAATGAAGAGGTGTACCGCATTTTTCAGCAAAAATGTCAATCTTGCCATAGCAATGCATTAAAAACCGGGGGCTTGGATTTGGAGGGGCAGGGGGCAACTCAGGCGCAAAAGATGTTGAACGTCTATCAGAAAATTTATAAAGTAAGTCCCAACAATACATTTGCCTCACAAAGAGGCGATAAGCTTATCTATCCGGGCAGGGCTGATAAAAGTTTTATTTTCAAGAAAATCAATAGCGGACTAGAAGAATCCATATCCTTGGGTCCTAATGATGGCAATGCCATGCCTAATTATCCGTCTGCAGGACTTAGCAATACGGAAAAAGAAATCATCCGCCAGTGGATTTTATTTGGAGCCCCATCAACGGGTTCGGTGGTGAATACAGCAGTGGTCGATCAGTTTTATACCAGTGGCGGTATCAAAAGTTTTGAAAAAGCACCTCCTGCGCCTCTTCCTGGGGAAGGTTTTCAAATAAAGATGGGACCGTTTTTCCTTGCTCCATTGGAAGAAAAAGAATTTTATCAAAAATGGGAAGTTGATTTTGCCGATGATATAGAGGTAACTGGTTTGGATTTTAATTTTGGCAGCTTTTCACACCATTTCCTTTTATATAATTTTACCGGAGGTTCTGAATTAGTACCTCATGGTTTAAGAGAAGATGCGAATCACAACCAAATAAAACTAGTTGCAGCCGTCCAACAGAGTACCCCTATTATACTACCCCGGGGCACCGCTTTTTTCTGGGAACAGCATACCGTTCTGGATTTGAATTCGCATTACATAAATTATAGTGCTAGCCTGCCGGTTCAGTGCGAGGCCTATGTAAATGTCTATACAAAACCAAAAGGTTATGCCAAACAAGAGATGATTGCTGAGCTTTTGGCAAATATTTTTATTTCAATACCCAACAGCGGAAATATTATCACTCAAGAACAAGCTGTAGTTAGAAATCAAAATGTTTTTTTATGGGGTATGATGGGACATACGCATAAATACGGAAAAAATTATAAGGCCTTTTTAAGAAATCCGAATGGAACAAAAGGAGAAATGATTTATGATGCCGCTTGCTTTAACGGAACTCCCGGATGTCCTTCTCCTTATTTTGATTATCGGCATATACCATTTAAAAAAATTGAACCTTTAAAGCTTTTGAAGTTTAATCCAGGTATCATTCATCAGGCTGAATACCTTAATGATGGACCGAACTGGGTAGGATGGGGTGCTACTTCCAAAGAGGAAATGATGATCTTGATCGTATTTTATACAAAGGATACAGTAGGCGTCACTACGGCCTCCGAGGATCTCGACAAAACGGAAGACCACACATTTTTAGAAGTTTATCCGAACCCAATGCAAGACCAAATAACTATTGAAAACAAAGCTGAAAACTATAAAGGAGAATTCATTTTATACAATAACATCGGTCATGTACTTTTGAAACAAGTTATTAACCAACCTAAAACGACCATTGATATTGGGTTGATTTCTGAAGGAGTTTATTACTATGTCTTTACTTCAGACAATCAGGAAACTCAGAAAGGTAAATTGATTAAATACTAAATCTAGAGGACTTTATAAGTTACAGTACTTCATTAGATTATCTGCAACGATTCTGTTATTTGAAATTCTCGGAACTTTAAATTGTTCTCCGTAACGATTTATTGATTGCAAATAATGTTTAAATCCCCCTGAGTTCACTGTTCGAATTTTTGGTAAATCCAACATTTTACCATCGAATAGATCTTTGTAATAACTGTTGGTTTTACATAAACTCTCGTGAATGGTTTTCGCCACTGCTTTCAAATCGGCGGGAATGGTTTTAAATTCAATGAACCATTCATGATATGCTAACGAATTATCTTGTGGGCTGACCTGAGGGGCAACAGAGAATTCAATTATTTGCAAATCATGTTGAAGTTGAGCATATGAAAGTGCCGATTCAATTTCTGAGGCGATAATATGTTCTCCAAAGGCAGAAATAAACTGACTAGTGCGCCCGCATACTTTGATTTTATAGGGTGTTAAGGAAACAAACTGTACAATATCACCCAATAAATATGACCAAAGTCCTGCATTACTGGTTATCACAATTGCATAATCTTTGCCTGTTTCAACCGCAGTCAAATCCAAACGTGTGGCATTTTCATTTTGAATTTGGTGAATGGGAATGAATTCATAAAATATACCCGAATTAATGACCAGTCGCATGCCCGCTTCCTGGTAGTTTTCCTGGTAAGCCAGGAATCCTTCGCTTGCAGGATACGTTTCTAAAAAGACCACGTCCTCACCTAATAAATGCCTTAGATTTTTTTCATAGGGTGTAAAGTTTACACCTCCATGTATGAATACTTGCAAGTTTGGAAAAATTTCTCGAGCATTTGTTTTACCCGTTTTCAACATCATTTTTTCCAACATCATCTGCATCCAAGGTGGAATTCCGCTGATTACCGTGATATTCTTATCGATTATACTTTCTATAATACGATCTACTTTATATTCCCAGGGGCTTAATAGATTGATTTCTTTACTTGGAAATTTTGTTTTTTGAAACCATGCCGGGATTTCATGATTGACAATGCCGGATAGACGTCCAATCGCAATGCCATTTTCGAATTCCAATTCAGGCGACCCAGACAAAAACAACATCTGCCCATCCATGATTGCTGCAGATTTTTGTTGGTGTACATAAGAAAATAAAACATTTCTAGCTGAATTTATATGATTGCCTACACTGGCTTGGGTGATAGGAATATATTTACTACCAGAGGTTGTTCCAGAAGTTTTAGCGAGATATTTTGGTTTGCCGGGCCAGAGAATATTTTTTTTACCCTTCTTGGTTTCTTCAAAATAGTGAGCCATAGATTCATATTCAGCTAAAGGAACCCGCTGTCTATAGTCTTCTATACTCTTAATAGCAGAGAAATGGTGATCTTTCCCAAACTGGGTATTTTTAGCTTTTGAGATCAGCGATCGAAAAATCTGGGCTTGTATGGCAATTGCTTTTGTTGCCTGCTTTTCTTCGTGCAGACAAATTCTATTGGCAACAGCATAAAGGAGTTTAGATTTTATTCCCATTAAGGAGTAAAATTATCAAAAGAAAACAAAATAACGGGTTTAATCCTATTATTCTTCTCGCAAGTCTTCAATATGAACTCCGGGGTATTTTTTGGTGTCTAATTGAAAATCAGCATTTTTAACCATTGAATGTTTAATGGCTTTTTTAAATTGGATAAGGCTTCTATCCCCGTTCTTTTCAAAGAACTGAACTTTGACTATCTCCAATGTGAGACTATTAATAAACAATTTAATTTTAAATGTGGATTGATTTTTATCAGCAGGTTTAAAGTCAATGACTTGTAGTTTAACACCTGATTCAGTCACAGGCGCTTCCATTCTAAAATCATATTTTTTATTTTTATACATTTCCGAAAGCATAGCGGGGGTTAATTGTGATTCCGTGGCGACCGCTTCTGTAATTTGTATTTCCTTTTGAGTTTTTAGATATGTCCATTGCGTGGTTCCATCGGAATAAATTTCCTGATCCGGCAGGATAATTTTATAGGCATTTCCCATTCCTATGTAGTTACCTTTTTGAATAGTAGGTTTTTGTTCCGCAGCCTTCATCTCTATGGTAAATGGAATTTCTATGGATTGGAGGGATTTATAATATTGCTCTACTTTTTTTAATAGCTTAGTGGCATTAGGATCTGGTTTTGCGCTAATCCCAACAAGGACTCCAAGGGACATTATAGAAACATAGATATATTTTAGCATTGGCTTTTCTTATTAGAATGCAATTAAACCCTAAAGGATTAATCGAAGGTAGTTAAATGCGCGTTAATTCCCATTTAGTGAGGGAAAGGCTTTTTTGGTGGATTTAACTACTTTTGTAGCTTCAAATCCGGCAATTCAATATGTATCAAATGTTTTTCGGGGACTATGAGGGCTTCGACCCATTTACCTGGGAACATTTCATTCCAGTGTTTATCATGTTGTTAGCGAGCATTTTTTGGATTCAAAAAGCGAAATCCTGGAATGAGGAAAAACAGTTTACATCGGTTTTTATCTTTTCATTGATTTTAGCTGGACTTGTATTGTTTTGGATGCTGGTGAGAATGCTCCAGGGAAAATTCAATATTTCAGAAGACCTTCCCTTTCATTTGTGCAATATTTTAGCCCTACTTATGCCCATCGCATTGAGTCTTAAAAAACGCTGGTTTTTTGGTCTGCTTTATTTTTGGCTATTGGTAGGCACCTTGAATGCCATTTTGACTCCTGAGCTTAAAGAGGATTTTCCACATTATACCTATTTCAGATATTGGATAGTTCATTGTGGGTTGATTAGCATTTTATTTTATGGCCTGGTAATATTTAAATGGAAAATTTATACCAAAGATATCTGGTATGCCATCATCGGAGCAAATGTGTATCTGGTATTCTCCATTATAGTGAATCTCATTTCCGGCGGCAATTATTTTTACAGCATGCGTAAGCCAGATGCCGCAACCTTATTGGATTATCTCGGGGATTGGCCCTGGTATCTTTTTACCGGTCAATTTGTAATGATCATTTTCTTTTTAATCATTTTTATTCCAATACTTATTTTTCAGAAGAAGACACGTACCCCAGAATCTTGATTTGAAAAGCGCAACTAAAATGGGAGTAAAAAAACTGTTTCATTTTATCACTTTTGCTTTAATCACATGTAATGAACGATCAATAATCATTTGATTAAATAATTTTAATTCGTTTTGTTTTAGATGTTCAAAATGTAAAATTTCTGTATCAACTAATTCCGAAATTTCTATAAAATATTCTTCTGCTTGTCGTGTCGGCGGAAAGGAACCGCCATTAAACAACGCAATAAGATGACCTAATTTATTTGTTAATTTGATGGGGTAATTAATGGGATCCTGACCGCTCTTGTTTTTAGTTTGGTACAATTCATTTTCAATGTGATTCATGATGCTGTCCATTCGATTTTGAAGGACATAAAGACTATCTGTTTTCTTTAATTCTGGTTGGCGCATAAGAAATTCCTCCGTCTGATTTTTAAGGTCACGCATTTGTATGATGCATCTATGGGACTCATCAATTTTATTGCGGACTTTTTTAATAAAATCAAATTGATGGCGGACATCCTGATCGGTGACTGGATACCTTGGATCTTTTTTTATTTCGGCCTGCACTGAGTCGAGTCCATATTTGGATTGCAGTAAAATTTTATACATTCCGGGATAGGTTTTCGGACCTGACAGAGAAGACCACCATAGAACCATGTTGTCAAAACTCTTAGCGGCTTTAAGTTCGTATGGAATTAATACGAGGTTACCTCCAGATTGTAAATCAATTTTATGTTGGTCATCTCGAGGATAATTGGAGCAAGTTGTTATTGTATCCAATTGATCATTTATCAAAAATAATTTGACGGTATCTTTTGACTGGATGCTGTCTAAATAAACATACGTCATAATTTCCGTCGGATGATTGGTTCCTTGGGTAGTAGCATTTTTTGTGCTGCCTCCGGGAATTCTATAGGTTGGTTTTGGTTTCAAGATGTACGCTAATTTTTGTGCTTTTGGTGTATTCATTTCCCGCAGGGGAGTTAAGTCATCCAACATCCAAATGCTTCTACCTTGTGTGGCGACGATCAATGAAAAATCCTTAATACAAAGATCGGTAATGGGCGTTATGGGCAGATTTAATTGGAAAGATTTCCATTGGTTGCCTTGATCATATGATATATAAATACCTTGCTCAGTTCCGGCAAATAAAAGTCCTCGCCTGACAGGATCCGCCCTGACGACCCTGGTGAAATGCTCTTCAGGAATTCCCAGGGAAATTTTTTTCCAGGTCTTACCGAAATCTTCTGTACGAAACAGGTAGGGCTTAAAATCCCCGGATTTATAGGAAGTAGCTGCGATATAACAAGTCCCCTCTGAATAAGGATCCGGTTCTAACGAATTAATCATGGTCCATGCTGGTAGCTGCGAAGGTGTAATGTTTTCCCAGTGAAGTCCTCCGTCTTGAGTAATGTGTACTAACCCATCATCAGAACCTGTCCATATCACGTCCTTTTTCTTAGGAGATTCGGCTGCTGCGAAAATGGTACCATAATATTCGACGCCAGTGTTGTCTCTTGTAATGGGTCCTCCTGAAGCTTTTTGTCGGGAAGAATCGTCTCGAGTTAGGTCAGGACTTATAGCAGTCCAGCTGTGGCCTTCATCATAACTCACGTGGAGATGATTTGAAGCGGAATACAGCTTTTTAGGATTATGGGGTGAAAAGAAAATGGGGAAATTCCACTGAAAACGGTATTTCAGATTTTCTGCGCCGTGGCCGATAGGATTATCCGGCCAAACATTGATGGATCGATTGATATCATTTTTATGATCGTAGCGGGAGAAATATCCTCCATAGCTTCCACCATAGACGATGTCAGGATTTAATGGGTCCACGGCTATATGCCCGGATTCTCCGCCCGCTGTAGATTCCCAAGCATTGGTGCCTATGGCATTTGAAAATGTTCGGTGTTGGATACGAATGGTGCTATTGTCTTGTTGCGCGGCATAAATTCGAAATGGAAAAGCATTATCGGTCGTGATCCGATAAAATTGAGCGGTGGGCTGATTATTTAATGTTGACCACGTTTGTCCACCATTATCACTGATTTGGGCGCCGCCGTCATTAGCT
>JALYPU010000157.1 GCA_030856215.1 Bacteroidota bacterium | reverse complement strand
CCGCTAAAGCAACAGGAGGAAGAGTATCAATATAAACGAATGCCTTAACACTAGTGCTGCATCCATTACTTTCATCGATCACCCAAAATATATATTCACCCGGAACACTAACAGAAGGAGTTAAAGAATCTGGATTTACAATACTAGATCCAGCACTCGAAGTCCAAAAATAACGCAGCGAATTACCCGTTTGAGATTGCGCGATACCTTCCAAACTAATTTTATTAGTAACACAATCTAGGGTATCTAAGGCTTTCGCAAAGGCAATGGGAGATTTAGTATCTGGTGTAATTAGAATACTCGCCGTATCGCTGCAGCCATTATCTATATTAAGTATGATGAGTTCATATCTTCCTGCAGTGCTTACTTGAATTTGTGGGGTGCCTTGTCCACTTTTAATAATTCCATCCAATGTGTTCCATTGAAATGATAGAAAAGGTCCTGTACTGGATAAACTGCCATCAATTAAAATGATACTATCTAAACAATTAAAAGTTAAATCATTTCCCAAAACCGCATCTGGTTTTTCAAAATCTTCAATAATTATTACCGAGTCAAATGAAACGCAGTGGTTGCTGGTATCCTCCACACGTAATATATACCAACCAGGTTGATCTATTTTCGGAGTGTACGTGTTAGCACCAGAAATAATATTTCCTAAACGTGTAGACCAATTCACCATTGCCGAATCCATAGAAATTCCGGAGCCCATTAAATCAATAGTGGATGTAAAACAATTTAAAACGCCCCCTATACCTGCAATGGCTTCAGGCAATTTTCGAATATCAAAAACTTGAAGGGTGTCCGAAACTTCACAAGCATTTCGCTCATTGAGAATTCTCAAAATCACGGGACCACTTGTCTGAATATTTCGGTTCAGCAATGAATTTTCCTTCAGCAAGGGTATCGTTCCTATAGTCCAATAATAAGAAAGATTTTGGCCTCCTGGATTGTGGATAATATTCGGCATGACTTCTTGCTGGATACAATCAATATAAAGATCATTTCCTAAATTTAATGCAGGTTTAATCGTATCCTGGGATATTACGAAGCTGAATGAATCCAGACATAAATTACCTTTATCAGCAAGCTCTAAGAAATAGTTTCCTGGTTTAGTTGCTATGAGTTCAATTTTATTTCCAATGGTGCTGCCATCTGGATATTTCCATGTAAAAGTATATTTTGAAGTATCCTTATTAAGAGAGCTTATTAATATATTTTTAGTATCGCAATCTAACAAGGTATCTCCTTTTAATTGTGTCTTTGGTATGGTGGTATCTCCGATTACAAATTCCTCAATTTGTACCTCACAACCTGACACACGATCAATGACTGTCACAATATATTTTCCGGATTCTGTTACTTTGACTTTGGTTGTTCCCTGTCCTGAAAGAATTTTTAATGGAGGAGTCCATATGTAGTTAAAAACACCGCTTCCGTTTGCGACGGAGACACTTAACTCCACCGAATCGTTGGAACAAGTAGCTATACCGTCTATTTGAACCGTACCAGCCAAATCATCTGCCGGGTCAATCACTTCTTCAAATTCTTTTTCACAATGCGCAAATCCATTATCATAAATTAGGGTGAGTTTGTAGGTTCCCGCCCCAATTGCTGTTGCTTTAAGTCCGTTTTGTCCAATAATCCGACCACCTATCGTTGACCACCTCAAGGTAATCCTGGGCCCTGTTGAACTGCCCGTGGCATCCAGAGTAAACACATCAGAAGCACATTGCGGAGGGTTTGGTACTTTAAGGAATATATTCAGATCGACAATTTCTACCTCAACTTCATCTGTTACAATACATTTTTCAAATAAGGCAATATCATCGATGGCAAAATCATTCCCAAATCCGATGCCGCTTAATTCCCGAATGCAAATGACATTTGAAGCGCTAAGTGCAGTAAAACAGGCTTCGAACATTCTGAAATCGCAAACAGCCCCGGCATTAATACCTCCGATACTCATTCCATTTACCGTTACATCTAATCTGGCTGGTGCTACTGGATAAACGCTTTGTACGAAGAACTGGAACAAGTACATCGTACCAGGGGTTAGGGTTATAGTTTGACACCATATCCTTTTTCCAGCTGTAACCGATCCGTCGACAATCAATTGATTTCCGGATCCCGAAGTATGGTCTCCACAAGGTGAAAAGCCGCCATTATAAGCTTGGGGATTAGTCCCAACTGATATCCAGTCAGGTGCAAAAGGACTGCCTGGTACACCATAAATATATTCTGTTGTGAATCCTGTAAAGCCTGCCTCAAAGTCACCATTTCTAACCAAGTTGGTATTACTTTGACCTTCGACGGTTAGAGTATACCTGTACCTTCCTGGTCCAGCAGTAACGGTGGGATTGAGGATGTTAGGATTACTTAATCCAACGCTTGGCAGCCAGTAATACTTAGTCACGTTGCCACTTGCATCACCTTGAAGCTGAATCGGTGTTTGGCGATCACATACAAACATATCCGGTCCGGCATCAGCAGTCAAACCACCGCAATTTTGAGCTCGGCTCTCTATGCAGAGCGCAAAAATTAAAAAAGCAATATGAATATGGAATAATCGTCTTATCATGCTAATGGTATGGTCAAATATTCTATAAAATTAATAAAAAGAACCATAAACAAGCTGTTTGAATCTAGAAGCCATTCAAATAATACGTGATTCAAGAGTTTTGCAGTAATCATATTGTGACGATAATGCAAGATCAAGATGTGAAATAAGTCTTTTTAATACCTAAAAAATCTATTGGTTCCTCTAGGATTTATTAGGAAGTATTTTGTAGGTAAGCGACATAAGTAGACGTTCAAATAAAACATAGCGTGAAAGATCGTAAAGGAATTCTTATGATGAATAAAGCTGTGATTTGTTGATAGAGAAGCCTATTGTTTGATAAATAACTTCGAACTTCTTCCGCTTTTATTTTCCGCTTTCACGAAGTACGAACCAGCTTTGTAATTATCAATAGGAATAATTATACCGATAGGACAAATAATATAGTTCAAAGTTGACTTCGTCAAATTGGACTATGTATTTGTATCCATCGGCATTAACCATTGTAATTTATAAATTGGATTGGATCAATTTATAAATACAATTGGTATTATTTGCATTTTCCATTTACAATAAATATTTTATCTTTCTTCTCGTGTGAACACTCACAATTATATGAGTAGGAACTTAATATATTAGGTGCTGCATTTTCAACTTCATTCCTTTTTGATGTTAACCTTTTAAATGAGCCATTTATTTGGCAACTAAAAATTAAAAGTTAGGAATAATAATCAATAATGCGATGTGATTACATATTTTCTGATTCATTTATCGGTTCCTTTAATTTAAGTTCTGAGAATTCAAATGATTATTATTCTGATTTGCTTAATTTAATAAAACCAGAATCTCCAGATTCAGAAACAACATTTACAATAATTGTATGAGCAGAGAAATCACTTTTATTAATCACTATTGAGTTGGAGTTAGTATGGTAATTTTTTATTAGTTGTCCATCTATTCCGAAGAGATAAATACTTTTTGTTTGACCTTCAATTTCTTCCGGAAATAATATGGTCGTTGATTCTTTAAATGGATTCGGAACTGCTTTTAGTACAATGTTCCTTGGAATGCTATTCACTGACGATAACGGATTTATTTTCAATTTGGATAAGAACATCGTCCTGTCGTAAGGCAGATCAGAAGATTGAAGAACTAAATATTGAGCTACTCCGAAAGGCTTAAAATCAATTATTTGGCCATCTAATACAAGCCCGCCATTCACCTCATATTCAGGGTTCAATTGCCCGCTGGAATTAATGCTATACAACTTAGAATTTTGATTTGAATTGTCGTAAGCAAAAAACAAGATTTCATCATTCTTCTCATTGTAGTATGGAAAAAGTTTATGATGATTACTGTGAAGCAATTCGAAACTTCCAGATGAACCATAACTGGAATCAAAGCTGCCATCTGGCAGAAATTTCCTTATCAGGACCTTATCAGGTTCCTCGCCCATAAACAAGTAAAGCTCATCATTTCTGCCAATAATAATCGTCTGTAGACGAAATTGTAATGTAGATGTGTTCGAAACTGAATGAATTTTCAAAAATCCTTGATTTCCAAAACCATTGTCAAGTTCGAATTTTGAATTCAACTTCACAAGGTAAATATTTGTAGTGTCATAATTCCTAAATCTGATTCCGAAGTAAAAATTTCCCTTACTATCTTCCAAAATATTTGAGAATTCAGAAGAGCAGACTATATCAATACATTTGTCAGGCAAGGTATAAATAGTAGAATCGATGGTCCCATTAATAGCAACACTAATAATCTTGATATTTTGTAAGCTGTTTGGAGCTAATAAATCTGCTAATGCAATGAGATAATTATCACCTGAACGTCCAAAACCAACATGAAAACCAAAATTTCTACCAACAAATTGCGAGCTATTGCTATCAAAACTAGAATCTGTAATATTATTAATATTTATTTTCTGGATACATAGATCAATTCCTAAAGTAGATTTTTCGACAGAGAAAATTACATCCTCAACACCAGGCATGATTAGACTTCTATACAAAAGATCACTATTCCTAAGTTTGAACGTATCCGGGTTAGTTCTATTTATATTTGTGCGTAGACTTCCTAAACTGTCAATATAATATAGTAGAGTACTTCCGAAAAGGAAGATATTCTTATTCTGGTCAGTCACAATTCCTCCAAAACCACTAACAAATGGGATAGAAAGTTTGATAGTTCCCTGTGTTCCGAAACTTGAATCTATAATAAGTTTCTGGCCATATAGATTGAAGAAAAGGAACTGAAATATAATGAGATATCTAAGAATTTTCATAATATTGGTCATTAAATATTTCAAAGATAAATAGATTAGAATAAATGGATCTCATCTATTTAGCAGTAATTATAACGCAGGATGAAGCGTTAACATAAGGAGTACAAGTTGGATAAACCTGTGACTTAATGTAAATTGTTCCATCCGGTGTAGAGGTACAAGAACAAGGATCAAAATCAAAACCATTATTCTGACATGTTCCAGTAGTATATTGTCTTATTTTGGATTCGACATTAGTTGGCAAATACAAGGTACAAGTTCCAGAGTTCCAAGAAAGAGTATTTGAAGTACAAACAATAGTGACCTGAGCTTGGCTTGAAAGTGTACCACTTCCATCATCTGTCTTGTCCTGAAATAGCTTGTCACTAAAAAACTATTCAGGATGCAAATTAAAGTAAAAAAAGGGAGAAAAATTGAACCTAAAAGCAAAACACCTTATAAAAGGCGTGCTGAATCTGAAATGATAA
>JALYPU010000136.1 GCA_030856215.1 Bacteroidota bacterium | reverse complement strand
TTCTTACTGTAGCGATGGATGGGACTCTGTATGGAACTTGTAACTCCATCGCCAAAGCTCCATGACCATTCTGTGACTTCATACGCACTGAGATCTGTAAATTCAAAATTCAAATAATCCGTAGTATCCTGGTCGTGTCGCCACCAGGCCCAAGGGATGTTGTCAATACCCAAGCTATCGCAGCTACTTCCATCTATAGGTCCAAGGCGATAATTAGGCATGTTTGGAATGCCTTTACCACCAATTGTCTTTATTGAAAAGCTATTAGAACGTGGAACACATTTTTTTCCTTCTTCATTTGGCCTATTAATTACGTGCATTACAGAATTGCTGTAGGCATTAGAAATGTATATTCTGCCATCAGGCCCCAGCTGGTGCATAAAATAAAGGGAACCCCATGGAGTTTGACTTTCGATCGTGTCAATTAATTCAGGAGAATCAAATGTTTGCAAATTTTGCAGGTCCATTTGATAAAGATATTTATATTCACTATAATAGAAATATCTTGAATCTGGAGAAAAACTAATTCCTGAAAGACTTGATGTTGGATAATTATTTCCTTTAACATAAATTAAACTTCCGCTACACCGGTCGAATTTATAAATATTTATATATAATCCCTGACTAAAATCAACAGCATCCAATATCGCAAAATACTCTCCATTAGGTGAAAACACGGCCTGCCCTACACCCTCAATAAGCTTGGGACCAATAGCTTGTTTGTCAATGAAAACAATTTCTGAATCTGTAATTAAAAATTTATAAAAGATATTAGTTTTAGCCTTATTTAATACAATCCACCAGTCTCTACCATTGGCATGTTTGCATGCAGACAAAAAGCCCTCGTTTAAAGTATCGTGCACTACAACTCCTTTTTTAACAACTTTATTTGTATCACTATTAATAATTAAGTATTTAAGATCCAATACATAAAAATTAGGCGAATTCAATACTTTGTTTACATAAAATAAAAAGTAATTATTAGCATTCGAAGGCATCGGTAAAAACATGACGCCTTGATTACATACTAATCCTCCATCTCCCCAATATCTAGTACCCAGGTTCGTAGCTCCTTGTGCTTTTTTGAAATTGGCATCTTCTACATCATAGCCATTGGTGTAGTATAACAGATTTCCATGCTGGTCTGAAATAGAAGCATTCGCTTCATAGATATACATTCTACCTTTGTCTTGGTATGTGACTATGGGGTTTCCTGAATTAAAATCTACAAAGCTTGTACCCCAACGAGTATCGCCTTGTCCACCCGCATATCCAAATACCCAGTTAAAATCATACCGTTGGCTAAAACCAACGGTATGATTTAATAATATTACCAAAAAGATCCATGTTGAATTCTTCATCATCTCACTATACTAATTTTTTTAGTAATCATACTATCATCACTTATTTGAATTTCAATAAAGTAAACTCCAATATTAAGAAATAATTGAATGTTTCCAACTAGAAAATTAGCAAATGAAAGACGGTATATCATGATTTTTGATTTGCTTATAAATTTCAATTTAACGCTAATTTGTGGATTGCACAAGGTTGTTGTCATTTATCATTCAATTAATAACAATTCCAAGTTAATTTTACCTCAAATAGTACCATCGTGATTTTATTTTTCGGGCAGCGCATTTCAGAAAATCTATTTCAACTCCAGGATGATGAATATCACCATTGTTTTAAGGTCACCCGGCATCGCCTGGGAGACGCCATTTTAGTCACGGATTTTCAAGGGGTGATTTGGAATGGATTCATTGAATCGGATTCAACGAAGACCTGCGATATAAAATTGGCGTCAGTTTATAAAACGGAACATATTGGTGACGCCAACATAGTGCTGGCTATCAGCCCCACGCAACAAATGGAACGTTTTGAATGGTTTGTTGAAAAATCAGTCGAAGCCGGTGTCCACGAGATTATTCCACTGCACTGTGCCAGAACCGAAAATACCAGAATCAAAGCGGTCCGATTAGAAAAAATTTCACTATCAGCCGCTAAACAAACTCTTCGACCATTGTTGCCTAAAATTCATCCGATGGTGTCTTTTAATACGCTCGTCACAGCAGCTGATTTCAATCAAAAATTTATTTGTCATTGTGAAGATGGGACTGAAGGTTTTATTGGAAAAAAATATAATGCGCGAGAATCCGTTTTAATTTTAATCGGACCGGCCGGGGATTTCACCGGGGAAGAAATTCAGCTGGCCAAACAATCCGGATTTTTAGCTGTTGATCTAGGTCCACAAAGGCTGCGCACAGAGACAGCCGGATTGGCGGCCTTAATGATATTACAAACCATAAAAAATCTATGACCAAATACATTCTTATTTTATTGTTATCAAATTTGAACGCGTTTGGATGGATAAGCCAACCTATAAATTCTACCAGTCAAATAAAATTGGGATTGCTCAAATATAATGGGGGAGGAGATTGGTATGCCAACCCAACGTCTCTGGTTAATTTATCTAAATTTTGCAACAAGGAACTCAACACGTCTCTGGATCCAAACTATGCAACGGTAGAAACAGGTAGTAGTGAAATTTTCAATTATCCATTTATTCATATGACGGGTCATGGAAATGTCGTTTTTAGTGATGTGGATGCGCAGAATTTGAGAACGTATTTGTTAGCAGGAGGATTTTTACATATTGATGATAATTATGGCATGGATCCATTTATCAGGCCGGCTATGAAAAAAGTTTTTCCCGAATTAGATTTTATCGAATTACCATTTAACCATCCTATCTACCATCAAAAATTTAATTTTGATTCAGGGATTCCAAAAATTCATAAGCACGATGGAAAACCACCACAGGGATTTGGCCTAATCTGGCAAGGAAAATTGATTTGTTTCTATTCCTTTGAATGTGATTTAGGGGATGGTTGGGAAGATAGAGATGTTCACAAGGATTCGGAAGAAGTCCGCACGCAAGCGTTGCGAATGGGCGCCAATATCGTGAGCTTTGCATTCAATCAATGAATAACATAAATTTTTAAAAACGTATATTGGCTGTAAAGCAGTAGACCTGGAATGTGTTAAATCGAAGAATACGATTTAGCATTGTGCGAACGTACGGACAATGTTTGCACACCAATTAAATGCCATTTGGATTCTTTCCACAAAAAGCATTGTACAATATATATTCCGGGGTCATTGTATTTCATATAAATGGAGTGGGCATTCATGGATTGCCGGATACCATTTCCAAAGTCAATCATATACTTAGATCCTGATTCGAAACTTAAATTGTTGAATTTAAGTGTGGACCCTGTCAACATATCACCTTGTATAAGTAAACTTCGAATAATGGATGTTTTAGTGTTTCCGGATTCATCTTTTAAATGCAATCCATGGATAGTCGCGTCTTTTTGATAGGATTTCGATGACACAGACTCATCTACTTGATAATTAATAATGGATTTTTCAAGAATTAGGTAACTTCCGATAATTCCAATTGTCGCCAGCGTACAGGCGAGGAGTAAGTCTTTCATTCGTTCATTAAGTCCTTGTTTTTTCCAAGGAAAAAAACTGGTAAACTGTTGATCCATTCGGTTCGTTTTTGGGTGAAACAAATATAGGGCTTATTTTGAAATTGATTAATATAATTAATTAAAAATTAATATTTTAAATATTAAATATATAACTAATATTATATCAATATTTTACGTAAATTAATTTTTCGTATCTAAAAATTAACACTATATTAATAGTCCATAACAATGGATTTCTCGGTGGTCAGATTTGTTAATTTTGCCAAAGATTTCAGGGTAATCATATTACCCAATTTAATATTACAAAATATAAACAATCGGGCCTACTTTTGTCGCCGCAAATGGCGTTAATAGAATCATGGAAATATTTCAACAGTTATTAGATTTTATTTTAAATATTGATATTCATTTATATGAGTTGGTTGAAAATTATGGATTTTATATTTATTTGATCCTCTTCTTAATTCTATTTGCAGAAACCGGGCTGGTAATTATGCCTTTTCTTCCCGGAGATTCGTTATTGTTTGCGGCCGGAGCACTGGCAGCTGGTGGGAATATGGATGTCTTATTATTGATCCTGGTGTGTATCGCAGGCGCCATTTTAGGTAATTTAGTAAACTACTATATTGGCTATTGGATAGGCCCCAAGGCGTTTGAATTAAAATCCAGATTTTTAAAGAAAGAATACTTACTTAAAACGCAACAATTTTATGACAAACACGGCGGCAAGGCACTGATTATAGGTCGTTACCTTCCGTTTATTCGAACGTTTGTTCCGTTTGTAGCGGGAATTGGTCACATGAATGCGGCTAAATTTTCATTATATAATATCCTGGGAGCTTTTCTTTGGGTTGTTCCTATCATTTTACTTGGTTTCCTATTTGGTAACATACCTTTTATAAAAGATCATTTCTCATTGATAATTTTAGCGATATTAGCCATTAGTATTTTACCACTTATATTTGGTATTGTAGGAATCAGGAAATGGAATAAGAATTAAAAGACTCATGAAAAAAATACTGGAAGCTCATGTGATGAAATTGCTTCTAATAGCCTCAGTTATCGCTCTTTTCGTTTCCCTTGATGCATTGATTCCGATGGGACTTCCCACTTCACTCACGATGGCTATACGATGGGTGGGATTACTAGCATTGGTGTTATGGGGAATTCATAGAAATAATTTAACCGTCTGGATATTTATAAGCATGTTGTTAGGTGCTGAAATAGGCTATGATTTTCCTTCTATCGGAAAGGACTTGAATATTTTAAGTAAGATTTTTATTAAACTAATTAAGACTATTATAGCTCCTTTATTATTTGGAACCCTTATCGTAGGCATCGCAGGGCATTCAAATATGAAACAGGTGGGCCGATTGGGTTGGAAGTCACTTTTGTATTTTGAAGTAGTGACCACCATTGCATTAATCATCGGTCTCATAGCCATCAATATCAGCAAGGCAGGGGTCGGGATACATCAAATTATTTCTGAAGAAAAAGTTCCTGAGGTAGCAAAAGTACTTGGATGGAAAGATATTATTTTACATTCTTTCCCTGAAAATTTTGCGAAATCCATCGCGGATGGTCAGGTATTGCAGATCGTCGTTTTCTGTGTGCTATTTGCTATCGCCATGTTATTAGTCAGTAAAGAAATTCGCAAACCCATGTTGGACTTTGCTGAATCCCTTTCTGTAATCATGTTCCGCTTTACGGACATCATTATGTACTTTGCTCCCTTTGCCGTGGGAGGAGCCATCGCGTACACCATTTCCAATATGGGAATTGGGATAATGAAAAATTTATTCTTGTTATTGATCACATTATACATTGCGCTGATAGTTTTTGTGTTGGGCGTATTATTGCCTATCGCCCTCATCTCGAGGATTCCATTAAAGCGATTTTTATCTTTTGTGGCACAACCGGTTACCATTGCATTCGGAACTGCGAGCTCTGAAGCCGCGTTGCCGGTCGCCATGGAAAACATGGAACGTTTTGGCGTACGCAGGGAAGTAGTTTCGTTTGTACTTCCTACCGGATTGAGTTTTAATTTAGATGGAACCACCTTATATCTTTCGATGGCCACTATTTTTGTTGCGCAGGCGGCTGGTATTCATTTGACGATTGGGCAACAAATTATCATGTTATTGACGCTGATGCTCACTTCAAAAGGGGTGGCTGGAGTCGCACGGGCTTCTTTAGTCATTCTAGCTGGTATGGCATCCTCATTTGGTTTGCCGGATTGGCCCATTGCCGCCATCTTAGGTATCGATGCGTTAATGGATATGGCCCGCACAGCGGTTAACACACTGGGCAATTGTTTGGCAACGGCTGTAGTGGGAAGATGGGAGAATGAACTCCATATTCCTGAAGGAAAAGATGAATGGGTCAGTGTGAAACATTAATGTATTAGGAAGGCGCACACTTCTTTATAATTCCGACCATTTATATTTTACATTATTCTAGGTTTATTTCTTTACAGCTATTATCAAAAACACATGAGGAAATCTCAAGGTATCACTGCCGAATCGATATCGATTTTCACCAATAACATGCATATTGGGAAAACAGGAATACGATGAAAAATCAAACTCCTTAAAAGTTTTAATTTCTAGACCATTCGAAATTAACGCACCGATAATCTCATCCAGAGAATGTTGCCAAAAACAACTTTGCAAATCCAAAGCGGTATTCCTGTCTGCATAGGTGCTACCTTCATCTTCTATAAAAGGACTGCCGGTATTAAAATATGGATATTCCAGTTGTTGTGTATTAAAATTATACAAATAAAGAAAGGGATGAAACTCCGCAAAGTATAATTGACCTCCTGGTTTCAACGAACCTGAAATAACTTGTGCCCATTTTTCTAAATCGGGAAGCCAGCCTATCGTACCATAGGTAGTAAAAACCAAATCGAACGGAGGTAAATTTAGATTGGGAACATCGTATACACTCGATTCTATGAATTGGATGTCTACGTTGATTTTTGACGCCAATTCTTTAGCCTTTTGGATGGCGGTTTCCGAGAAATCAATTCCCGTACATTGCGCACCCTTTCGAGCTAATGAAATAGTGTCCAGTCCAAAATGGCATTGCAAATGAAGTATGGATTTATCAGAAACGTCTGGTAAATAAGTTGATTCAATTTCAGTTAAAGACGATTTACCTTCGAGTATCTGATTTGTTTCATAAAAATCGGATGCAATGTGAATGTGGGTTGCTGCATTCCAGTATTGTTTATTTAATTGAAAAAAATTTTGTGGATCGCTCATACTAAATACTAATCTGTATGGGTTAGGTAAAAAAATAACGTTACAAAGTTAGGATAAGTCATTAAAATTTGAACTCAATATTCTAAATGGTTTTCGATTGTATGGATGTCTGTCTATTTGTTAAATATCCCTGAATTTAGTTGGGTTTGACTACATTTGTCCGAAATTTTATCATCATGGCAGAAATCATTAAAAATCAAAATGAATTAAACATAGAGCTTTCTGAAGACATTGCAGAAGGTGTATATTCCAATCTGGCGATCATATCACATTCTCACTCAGAATTTGTAGTGGATTTTATCCGGCTTATGCCGAATGTGCCCAAGGCCAAGGTAAAATCCAGAATTGTGCTCACACCCCAGCATGCTAAAAGGCTGATGAAGGCGCTGCATGATAATATTTCAAAATATGAAACTCAGTTTGGTATCATTCAGGACCCTGAGCCACCACAATTTCCACCTATGGCATTTAATACGCCCACGGCCCAAGCTTAGTAGTGTGAAATAAAATTTAAAGGCTAATTCAAAACTGTGCATGTTAAATCGCGTAATGAATTATAAAACATTTTCTATGACTAAAATAGTTACGATCATTTTTCTTTTGGCTTTTTATTTTAATTCATTTGGTCAAAACCTCTTGACCGCTGAAAAATTATGGGAGCTAGGGAGGGTAAGTTTAGAAGATGTATCCCCCGATGGAACCAAAATAATTTATGGCGTTACTTATTACACTATCCAAACCAATAAAGGGAATACAGATTTATTTATAATGGCCACAGATGGATCAATGGGGGCACGCAAACTAACCAACTATGAAGGACATGAATATAATGCTCGATTTCGCCCGGATGGAAATAAAATAGCTTTTTTAAAAGATGCTGAGTTGTATGAAATGAATACAGATGGTTCCGATCAAAGTAAACTATCAACCCAAGAGATGAATGGATTTATTTGGTCGCCGAAAGGTGATAAAATTGTCTTTTTACAAGATGTCAAATATAGAAAAACAACCAAAGAAATCTATCCGGATCTACCTATGGCCAATGCGAGAATCTACAATGATTTGATGTACCGTCATTGGAAAACTTGGGATGATAATCATGATTCAAATGTTTTTTATATGGAGTATTCCAGGGATGGAAGTATTTCAAAAGAAGCCACCAATATTGTCAAAGCTGATTTCGAAGCGCCAACGGAACCTAATGATGGCATCGAGCAGGTGGCAGTGAGTGCCGATGGAAATTTAATTGCGTATAGTTGTAAACGATTAAAAGGAAAAGAATATACACTGAGCACGAATACGGACATTTTTCTATACAATATAAAAACAGGCTCAACAAAAAATGTTTCTGAAGCCATCAAAGGATATGATAAATCACCGGTTTTTTCTCCCGATGGAAAATATCTTTTATGGCATAGTATGTCCACTCCAAACAATGAAGCGGATAAAACAAATTTAGTACTTTATCAACTTTCTGATGGAAGCTCACAAGTATTGACCCAACAATTTAACAACGAAGCAGACAATGCTTGTTTTTCAAAAGATGGAAAAAGTATTTACTTTATCTGTCCGATAAATGCTTGTAAACAAATTATGCATTTGGATATCGCTACGTTACAAATAAAGCAATTAACACAGGGCATCCACGACTATAATCAAATAATTCCTTCCACTAATCAAATTATTGGAGCGCAAGTTTCCATGATTGCTCCGGCAGAAATATTCTCCGTTCATCCAAGTTCTGGCATGTCCAAACAAATTAGTCAGGTAAACACAAAGCTTTGGAATAGTCTAAAGAAAGCCGAGGTGCGACAGCGATGGGTGAAAACTACCGATGGAAAACAAATGTTGGTATGGATGATTTTGCCTCCAGGTTTTGATGCAGCAAAAAAATATCCAACTTTATTGTATTGTCAGGGAGGACCTCAATCGACGTTAAGTCAATTCTTTTCTTACCGCTGGAATTTTTCGTTAATGGCTGCCAATGGGTATATCATTATTGCCCCTTGTCGAAGAGGCATGCCGGGCTTTGGTCAGGAGTGGAATTTAGCTATTTCAAAAGACTGGGGTGGTCAGTGTATGAAGGATTATTTAAGCGCCATAGATGATGCGTCCAAAGAAACGTTTGTAGATAAAAACCAACTAGGTTGCATTGGAGCAAGTTTTGGCGGCTACTCTGCTTTTTGGTTGGCCGGTAATCATCAGAAAAGATTTAAATGTTTTATTAGCCATTGCGGAATGTTTAATAATACTAGTTGGTATGGAACCACGGAAGAAATGTGGTTTGCCAATTTTGATTTGAACGGACCCTATTGGGATAAAAAGAATATAAAACAATACACTGAATTTTCTCCACACACGTATGTACAGAATTGGGACACGCCCATTCTTATCATTCATGGAGAAAAAGATTTTAGAGTGCCCGTAAGCGAAGGCATGCAAGCATACCAAGCTGCTCAGTTGCGCGGAATTCCTAGCAAATTAGTTTTATTTCCAGAAGAAGGCCATTGGATTCAAACCCCGCAAAACAGTCTTTTGTGGCAAAGAGAATTTTACAGCTGGCTAGACAAGTGGCTAAAATAAGTACTCTAGAATAACCCTCCTGAGGGGGGATATCTATAAGTCAAACCCAAATGTTCAAACGCCTTCGCAGTGGCTATACGGCCTCTGGGTGTTCGTTGAATAAACCCCTCCATAATCAGGAAAGGTTCGTGTACTTCTTCGATGGTGCCCGCTTCTTCTCCAACCGCAGTGCCGATAGTTGTTAAGCCAACCGGCCCTCCCTGGAATTTTTCAATGATCGCTAATAAAATGCGATTGTCCATTTCATCCAGACCATGGCTATCTACATTAAGGGCATTCAATCCGTATTCAGCAATTTCTAGATTGATTTCACCATCCCCTTTCACTTGTGCAAAATCCCTTAACCGCCGCAACAGGGCGTTAGCAATTCTGGGAGTTCCTCTACTCCGCCGGGCCATTTCGGCAATGCCTTCCTGGGTAGCTTTCACTTGTAATATTCTGGCTGAACGTTGGATAATGCCTTCCAGGGTTTTATGGTCATAATAATCGAGATGGCAATTGATGCTAAACCGGGATCGAAGCGGCGCTGTAAGAAGGCCCATTCTGGTGGTAGCTCCGATCAATGTAAAAGGGTGTATAGTTAGTTGGATGCTTCGGGCATTAGGTCCGGAATCAATCATAATGTCTATCCGGTAATCTTCCATGGCAGAATACAGATATTCCTCCACGACAGTATTGAGTCGGTGGATTTCATCGATAAATAACACATCCCCCGATTGTAAATTAGTGAGTAGCCCGGCTAAGTCGCCTGGTTTTTCCAAAACGGGTCCAGAGGACATTTTCATGTCAGCACCTAGTTCATTGGCTATAATATAAGATAACGTCGTTTTTCCTAACCCCGGAGGACCGTGCAATAAGACATGGTCTAACGCCTCGCCTCTTTGTTTAGCAGCTTGAATAAAAACTTTTAAATTTTCGACCACATGGGATTGCCCCGAAAAATCCAAAAGTTCTTTCGGCCGTAGTGCTTTCTCAATGACTTTTTCTTCCTGGCCATAAGATTCATCATCTGCTTCCAAGATAGGATTTCGCATAGCGTAAAAGTAAGCAATTCATTTAGAATGAATCCAGGCATTTCATAAAATTGGATAGCCGTTAATTCTATTTAAATGGTCCTGATTCATTACTTTTGCGACGTTTTTTAAAAGTATATTTTTAAAGTGTTTCATTCATTTCAAAAAAAAAATAATAATGGCTGGTCAAAAAATAACATGCACCGATGGAATTTTGCTCGTTCCTAATAATCCAATCATCCCGTTTATAATTGGAGATGGTACAGGACCAGATATTTGGGCGGCTTCTGTGCGCGTATTGGATGCAGCTGTCGAGAAAGCGTATGGTGGAGACCGGAAAATTCAATGGCTAGAAGTACTTGCGGGAGAGAAAGCATTTACACAAACCCAAAATTGGCTTCCTGAAGAGACCTTGGATAAAATAAAAGAATATCTAGTCGCCATCAAAGGACCTTTGACTACGCCTGTTGGAGGCGGTATTCGATCGCTGAATGTAGCACTTCGCCAACAATTGGATCTATATGCGTGCCTTCGTCCCATTCGATGGTTTCAAGGGGTGCCTTCACCCGTTATTGATCCGGGAAAAGTGAGCATGACGATTTTTCGAGAGAACACGGAAGACATTTACGCAGGAATTGAATTTGAAGAGGGGACTGAAGAGGCGAAAAAATTTAGTACCTTTTTGTCTGAAAATTTTCCCAAACAATTTAAGAAAATCCGTTTTCCCAACAGTTCTGGATTTGGTATCAAAACGGTTTCGAAAGAAGGGACTGAACGATTAGTCAGAGCGGCCATTCAATTTGCAATTGATAAAAATCAACGAAGCGTAACGTTGGTCCACAAAGGAAATATTATGAAGTTTACGGAAGGTAGCTTTATGGAATGGGGCTATGCTTTAGCGCAAAAAGAATTTGGCGGAGAATTATTGGATGGAGGACCCTGGGTAAAACTGCCTAATGGAATTATTATAAAAGATGTGATTGCCGATGCATTCTTACAACAAATATTATTGCGTCCGGAAGATTATGATGTCATTGCTACCTTAAATCTTAACGGAGATTACGTCTCAGATGCATTAGCTGCTCAGGTAGGCGGCATAGGCATAGCTCCTGGGGCCAATATAAATTATATGACAGGTCATGCCATATTTGAAGCCACTCACGGCACCGCACCTAAATATGCCGATCAGGATAAAGTCAATCCCAGTTCTGTTATTCTATCAGGCGTGATGATGCTTGAATATATGGGTTGGCCTGAAGCGGGCGCGTTGATCGTCCATGGTTTAGAAAAAGCCATTTCAAACAAGCGGGTCACCTATGATTTTCATCGACTGATGGAAGGAGCTACTTTATTAAAGTGTTCCGAATTTGGCGATGAGATTATTTCTAATTTGTGAGTGAGCGTTCCGCTGGAAGCGGATTGGAGTGATAAAAAATCACTCCAAAGCGAGGGAACTTTCCGCCAACTGGCGGAAAGCACTACTTTGCAACTGAGTCCAAACCTCAATGAATCATTAATTTTCTCGAAAAAGAGGGAACTTTCCGCCAACTGGCGGAAAGCACTACTTTGCAATTTCTCCATGCCTTATTATTTATAAAAATGTAAAACACAGTTTTATAAATAAAATTATTAATAAAAAAGCCGCCTTCATAGTTGAAAGCGGCTTATGATTTCATTTCAAAATGTCTTACATCATTCCATCCATTCCACCGCCTCCGTGCATATGTGCATGACCTTTATCTTCTTTAGGTTTATCACTCACCACACATTCAGTCATTAGTACCATGCCAGCGATTGAACCGGCATTTTCCAATGCAATTCTGGTAACCTTGGTCGGATCAATTACACCAGCCTTCTTAAGGTCTTCATATTCTCCAGTTCTTGCATTAAATCCGTACGCTCCTTTTTTAGCGCGCACATTCATAAGTACAACTGAAGATTCTACCCCTGCATTATCTGCAATAACTCTCAATGGATATTCCAATGCTTTCTTCACTATTTCCACGCCTAATTTTTCATCTTCGTTGGCTGGTTTTATTTTATCTAATACGTCGATAGCTCTGATCAATGCCACGCCACCTCCTGCTACGATTCCTTCTTCGACTGCGGCACGAGTTGCATTTAATGCGTCATCTACACGGTCTTTTTTCTCTTTCATTTCAACTTCAGTAGCAGCACCTACGTAAAGAACTGCGACGCCACCTGCCAATTTCGCAAGACGCTCTTGTAATTTTTCTTTATCGTAATCAGACGTGGTGGTTTCGATTTGGGCTTTTATTTGATTGATTCTTGCATCAATCATTTTTTTAGTTCCTTTACCATTCACTACGGTGGTATTGTCTTTGTCGATAGTAATTTTTTCTGCCTGGCCTAATAAATCCAATTCTGCATTTTCTAATTTATACCCTTTTTCATCAGAAATTACGGTACCATTAGTCAATACAGCGATGTCTTCCAACATAGCTTTTCTGCGATCACCAAATCCCGGAGCTTTCACGGCCACCACTTTAAGGTTGGCTCTTAATCTGTTCACTACTAAAACGCCAAGTGCTTGGCTATCTACATCTTCTGCGATGATTAAAAGGGGTCTGCCAGCGCCCACTACTTTTTCAAGTATAGGCACGATCTCGGTCATGTTAGATATTTTTTTATCCGTTATCAGAATGTAAGGATTGTCGTATTCAACAATCATCTTTTCCGCATTCGTAATAAAATAGGGAGATAAATATCCCCGATCGAATTGCATACCGATCACCTCATCCACATACGTATTGGTTCCTTTAGCCTCTTCGACAGTGATCACACCATCTTTAGAAACTCGTTTCATAGCATCTGCGATCAAACTTCCAATCTCTTCATCATTATTTGCAGAAATAGATCCGACTTGTTGAATTTTATTGAAGTCATTACCGATTTGCTCTGATTGCTTTTTTAGGTCTGCATTAACGGCCGCAACTGCCTTATCAATGCCTCTTTTTAGATCCATTGGGTTGGTTCCAGCAGCTACATACTTCATACCTGCGGTTACCATAGCTTGAGCTAATACAGTGGCTGTGGTCGTTCCATCACCGGCTAAATCAGCCGTTTTGCTGGCAACTTCCTTAAGCATTTGCGCGCCCATATTTTCTATTGGGTCTTCTAATTCCACCTCTTTAGCTACCGTCACACCATCTTTGGTGATTTGTGGTGCTCCAAAGCTCTTTTGAATGATTACGTTACGTCCTCTGGGACCTAAGGTTACTTTCACCGCGTTTGCCAGTTTGTCGATTCCGTTCTTTAGTTTTTCACGGGCATCTGAGTTAAAACTGATTTCCTTTGACATATTATAATTATTTTTATTAATGTTTATTAAATTGATTTATATATACTTATGATAATATTAGTCTATTACAACTAAGATGTCATCTTCGCGCATAATTAGGTAGTCATGACCTTTGTAGGAAAATTCTTGTCCGGCATATTTTCCATAAAGTACGATATCTCCTTTTCGTACATTCATCAGATTACCTTCCTTTCCTGGTCCAACTGCGATAACTTCTCCACGTTGTGGTTTTTCTTTTGCGGTATCTGGGATAATGATGCCCCCTTTGGTTTTCTCATCGGCAGGAGCCGGTTTAACTACTACTCTGTCATTTATTGGTTTCATAAATTATGAATTTTTTGAAAATTTGAAAATTAATTTTTGTAAGTCACTCATTGACTATCAAAATTATGCCATCCTGATATTTGGGTAATAATGTCAGTAAAATGTGACAGTTGAAGGCTTCAGTTGGGAAATCCTGCTAAAATCGCCGAAAAAATGACAGCATCCCCTTGGATTGTGGCCTATCCATAAATTATTGGGATGGATTCAGCCAAAGTCTAAAATGATGGGTTTGCCAACTTTCTCTCGGCTAGATATGTTTGCCAAGCAATGGGATATTGAATGCATTGAGCAGATTATTGCAGGCTTTAAACAATATTCCTTTCAAAATACGTTTTTATGTGTGCGATGAATGTCATGATGATATTTAAAAATGCATACATTCTTATTCAACGTTCCACCAATAATCATTAAATTAAAGATTATGAAACAGTTTCTTCTGTTAGTTTGCTTTACCCTCAGTTCTTATTTATTAAATAGTCAGGTTGTCGACTTAAATAACATTTTAAAACCTTATTTGAATTTTATAGAACCTATTATTGAAAATTCTGTAGTTACTGGTTACTTCACGTTTTCAGCTATCGATAAATCGGATAAAAAAAATTACCATTACCAGATAAAAATATTTGACATCAATCTGCAAGAAAAACATAGTGTGGATTTGGTAAAGCCTTCGCGATATAAGTTGTTAGAAACGGGCTATAATGGGACCCATTTTTGTTTTTCTTTTTTAGATCAAAATGCGAAGAAGCTTGAAAATACGCTGATAGATAGTGAAGGAAAAATTTTGGGTTCTTATGATATTTTGGATTTAAAGAATCGCGAAATGGAATTATTGCGTGGCAGCAGTGAAGGAGAAAATAATCCATACGCAGGAAGCATGATATCCGTGAAAAATAAAGGCTTTGTACGATATATCGCCGATACGGAAAAAGGTTGGAATTCTCGGATTGAAATGTTCAATAATAAATTAGAAAAACAGTGGTCGCACATGGCGAATCCGACCACTGAACGCGATTATGCTTTTGTATATCCTTTAGCTACTAGCGAAGACAGACTTTTTTCATTAGTAACCATCAAAGATGGTTTGTTGTCTCAGCGTTATAATGCTAACTACATTCTTATGCACGATATTCAAACAGGGGCTTTGATAAAGAAAATTTCAAATAGTACCGCACAACATGAATTTGCACCAGCCGGAATTAATTTTGATCCAATCTCTGCGCATTATTTAATTTATGGAGAATACTTAGCGCCAAAAGATAACATACTAAAAGAAAAAAGTACGGGTATCTATGTAATGGAAATAGATAAAGATGGTAAAAAAGTTAATGAAGGATTTTCTTCATGGGCAAAAGATCTTTCTAAAGCGCTGGACCTAAACGAAAAGGGGAAAATGGATAATAATATGACCTTAGCAGTTCAGGAAATTGTACGGACATCGAATAACAAAGTATTTGCCATTTGTGAACAATTCAAAAAAGCAGCGGATGGTGGAGCCATCGCCGCCAATATGATATTTTCTACGAGCATACCCATGGCTAAAGCAGTCAAAGGAAATATAGTGGTTCTTGAATTTGACAATACGTTAAAAATCATAAACTCTTATACGTTTGATAAAGATAAGGGCTCAGCTTTTTTACCTAGCGGTGCTGAATTTATGAGCACGGCATTTGTGGGTACCTACCTAAAGTCGCAAGGTGAATTTGATTATTTATATACCACTATGTCACCGGATGATTCTATGTTCAGCATATTATATGTAAATTATGATAGGGATAAAGATTCTGGTAATAATTATGTGGTAGGAAATATTGTTTATAATAAAGAGCAAAAATTAGTTCATGATAAAATTAGGTTAAAAACCAAGCCAAGTGCATTCATTGCATTACCCGGAAAACCCGGCTATGTAGTCATCTATGAATACTTCAAAAAGGAAAAGAAGCTCCAATTGAGATTAGAAAAACTTAAGGTTTAAGCATTCTTACGGAGCAGAGAAAAATAAAAAACCGGTTGAATTGTTCAGCCGGTTTTTTTATACATTTAATATTGTAAAGTTTATTGTGGAGCTCCAGCATCTCCAGGCAATACAGGTGGAATAGCCTCAGATCCTGAACCTACCATCACTGCTGCAACGATGCAGAGAATGAGCAGGGCAGCTGCCAGGTACCAGGTTAGTTGCTCAATAAAATCTGCGGAGCGGGCTGCTCCAAACATTTGATTGGCACTTTGGCCACCAAAGGTTGAATCTACACCGCCGCCTTTTGGGTTCTGAATCAGAATGACCCCTACCAGTAAAATACAGTCTATAGTTATTAAGATAGTGACCAAGGTTAACATGATATTATAATTTTATTTTTTTTATAAGGTCGGCAAAGGTAGTGCTCTTTTCGGGAAATTTTTCTGCCAATTTGCGGTACATTTTTACAGCATTCTCTTTATGACCCTGAGAGGCTAAAAGGGCTGCCAACGTCTCCGAAATGACATCCTGACCAAGCTGGGTGCTTTCTTCGATCGATTTATGCGGAGTGACGGATGATTTGGTATCCTTTCTGGATTTTATTTTAGGTTTACCAACGATAGGTTCCGGTTTATGTTCTGATGCACTCTTTGGAGGTGGCGGTATGTTCGTTGATGGTTTTTTAGGTCCTGTCATACTCATCGTTTCAAGCCAGGTATAAAAACCTACGTCCAACTTCTCAAATTCTTTTATTTCGGCATTTATATCATCACCACTACTTACGGCTATATTTTCTACCGTGTTAGATTCCTCAGCAGGAAGATCCAATCCTGTTTTATTGTTTTCTATTTTTTCAATGGAAGAAATTTCTACTATCTGCTCAGAATTTGAAAAAGTCGGCATGACGATATCTTCTTCTTTAGTTGTTTGTTGTTCTACAGGAGATTTTTCGGCTTCGGAGGGAATAACTTCTTCGCTAATTGTTGTGGCTATCTCAACTTTATTCGGAACATCTTTTTCAACAGGTTCATGTTGCACTATTTCGGTGGGTTCTTGTAAAATGTCTACTTCTGCCGCTGTTTCCGGAAAGTTGTCTTCGGTTGCCACAGAAATAGTATCCTGATTATCAAAAGATGGCTTATCTAATTTGATCTGATACCACGCTGAATTTGATGAAAACATTAAATCGGGTAAGAGAATTTTTTGTTCTTCCAAACTTAAGACAGATTCACCGATAACATGGGCGTATTTGGAATCAACGAATACTTGAGCATTTTTAATTTCCTTCGAGTTGATTTCTTTTTCTTTACCCATAACAGTGGTTTAATTTACCAATTTGAAAAAGCTTTTATAAAGATATCGTGGGTGAATAAATTATTAATAGTTTGGGTTAATCGACCTTGTTCTGCAGCAAAGTTTTGTTCCGCGCTAAAGTCTTCAAATCGATTAAAACTTTGTTTCCAATTTTCTTTCTCGTTTTTTACACTAATATATTCGACCTCGATCACCACTGTTAACCTATTGATAGCCGACGTGGCACCAGCTACCGGGGCTTGTGAGTTAACATTAAACTGGGTGATTTTACATTTAAAAATGATATCCGGATTTTCATTATTTAATCGCAACTTAGATTCGCGTCGAATTTTTAAACTCAGCGCTTCTGCAAAATCAAACGGATAACTGGAAGGTGCGCTAAAAGATTCATCGACGACAGGTACAATATTAAAGGTGTTCACTGCTTCAGGAATACTGGTCCCTTTGAATGAATAACAACTCACCAACGATTGCAGTGCAATTAATATAAAACCATATTTCATGAATCCAGATTGTATTCTTTAATTTTACGATATAGTGTGCGCTCCGAAATGCCCAATTCTTCTGCAGCATCTTTGCGTTTGCCGTTAAATTTTTTCAACGCCTTTAGAATCATTTCTTTTTCCATTTCATCTAAAGAAAGATGTTCCTCCACCATGACAGCGGGTTGAAAGTCTTCTTTTTCTTTCGATAAAATAATAGGTCGATCATCTATGTCCGAATTGTGCGGATGGCTTGAATGCATATTTGCCCAGCTACTAGAGTTTGGGCTGACTAATGACATTGGATTATTCGAAAAGCCCGTAGTGGCGTGTTCCATCGCTGCCGGCATTTCCAAGTCGTTAGTGTGGACCAACTGATAAAACATGCTTTTTAATTGATTGAGATCTTGTTTCATATCAAACAACAACTTGTATAAAATATCGCGTTCCTGATAACTCATGTTTTCATTGGAATCGCTGATATTGATTTGGGGTAAATTGTTTTGATAAACATCGGGAATTATGCGGATCAAATCTTCACTGGTAATTAATTTTCTATCGCTTAATACCGATAGTTGTTCGACAGAATTTCTAAGCTCACGAATATTCCCCGGCCAGGTATATTTTTCGATTAATAAACCACTTTGATCATCCAATTCAATTGGCGTGGTTCTATATTTTTCTGCAAAATCCTGTGCAAACTTTCTAAATAAAATGAGGATATCTTCCCTTCGTTCTTTTAATGATGGAATTCGAATCGGTACAGTATTCAAACGATAATATAAATCTTCTCTGAATTTATTTTTACGAACTTTTTCTAATAAATTGACATTGCTGGCGGCAATAACCCGAACATTTGTATTTAAAACTTTGGAAGATCCCACCCGAATAAATTCACCGGATTCCAATATGCGTAACAAAAAAGATTGCGTGTCATGGGGCATTTCTCCGATCTCATCCAAAAAGATAGTTCCTCCATCTACTGTTTCAAAATAGCCTTTTCGATCAGAAGTGGCTCCTGTAAACGATCCTTTTTCATGACCAAACAATTCTGAATTGATAGTACCGGCAGGTATGGCGCCGCAGTTTACGGCTATGAATTGATTATGTTTTCTGGGACTCAAGTGGTGAATGATCTTAGAAAAGACTTCTTTACCGGAACCACTTTCCCCTGTAATCAAAACTGTAAGATCTGTTCCGGCCACGCGAATAGCGGTATCTAAGGCTTGAATTAATTTTTCAGAACGGCCATAGATTCCAAATCGTTGTTTTATGGTTTGTACATTTTCCATGATGGCTATTCAATCACCCCACATAACGTGGCGCTCGATACGGAAATTATTTTTACCTGGACATATTGACCTGGATGAATGCCTTCTTGTTTTGGAAATACAATCATTTTATTTTGTGAATTTCTACCTTTAAAATCACTAGCTGATTTTTTAGAATTTCCTTCCACCAAAACTTCAAATGTTTTTCCGATGTCTCTTAAATTATGCCGGTAACTGACTTGTCGATGGAGTCGAATGATTTCGTTTAATCTGGATTGTTTAATTTCCAGCGGTACATCATCGGTCAGTTTTTTTGCGGCAGGAGTCCCCGGTCTTTCTGAATAATAGAACATATACGCCAGGCTGTAATCTGCCCATTCTATCATACTCAACGTGTCCTGATGCTCTTCTTCTGTCTCGCTGCAAAACCCGGTGATAATATCCGTGGAGATGGTGCAGTCGGGAATAATCTTATAAATGGCTTCCACGCGGTTTTTGTACCATTCTCTGTCGTACGTCCGATTCATTAGTTTTAGGATTCGGCTATTACCTGATTGGACGGGAAGATGGATATAATTACAAATATTAGGGTATCGGGTGATGGTGTATAACACTTCGTCCGTGATGTCTTTTGGATGCGACGTTGAAAATCGGATGCGCAATAATGGGTGGACCAAAGCGACCATTTCAAGTAAATGGGCAAAATTTACCAGGCTTCCAGTTTCCGGATTCGTCCATTTATAAGAATCCACGTTCTGGCCAAGCAAGGTGACCTCTCTAAAACCCTGGTCAAATAAACTTGTGGCTTCCGCTACAATGCTGAAAGCGTCGCGACTTCGTTCCCTGCCTCGCGTGTAAGGCACCACACAAAAGGAGCACATATTATCACAGCCCCTCATAATGGAGATATAAGCAGATACACCGTTACTATCTAAGCGGAGTGGGGCAATATCAGCATAGGTCTCCTCACGGCTTAAAAATACATTGACACCTTTTTCTCCTTCGTCTACCAGCCCTACTAGTCTAGGAAGATCCCTGTATGCGTCGGGTCCTACCACCACATCTACCAGTTGCTCTTCTTCTAAAAATTTACTTTTTAACCGTTCGGCCATACAGCCTAGCACACCGATGATAAGTTCAGGCTGTTTCTTTTTGAGAATCTTGAATTCTTTGAGGCGTTTTCGGACCGTTTCCTCGGCTTTCTCACGTATGGAGCAAGTATTCAGAAAAATCAAATCGGCTTCATGCAAATTTCTGGTAGAACTTAAACCCTCTTCCGCGAGGATTGACGCTACGATTTCAGAATCGCTAAAGTTCATCTGGCAACCATAACTTTCGATGTAAAACCTGCGTTTCCCATCCTTTACTGGATGAGATAATTCCAAGACTTCTCCCTGCCGGGATTCGTGTAAAGGCGTCTGTTTATGTTCAGTCTCTGGTTGATACATCTCTAGCTAAAAGAATGCAAAAGTACAATTTTTTCATAAAAATGACAAATTGTCATGATTGAACGAACTGAAAGACATAAAAATGTCTTCCGTGAAGTGAACCTGAACAAATCGAAAGACATCAAAATGTCTTTCGATGCGGTGAACCGAAAATGAAGGTGTAGCCTGCGTAAGCTTCATTGAGGCGTGGAGGAAGATGCGTTTCAACTCACCCCAACCCCTCTCTTAAAAGAGAGGGTGAAGAAATACGAAGTGAACCTGAACAAATCGAAAGACATCAAAATGTCTTTCGATGCGGTGAACCGAAAATGAATCCGTAGCCAGTGGAGGATTCATTGAGGTATTGCTTTTAGTTGAGAGCTATATTCTATTAATTTATAAAATCTATTATTTATTTATTTGTTCTTTTCCAATCGATGAAAAGAACCAAAAATCTTGTCCAAAATAAGGCGCTTCTTCTATACTCATAGCCATCAGCTCTTAATTTTCTGCTTCGCTGATCTTCGACGATGCCTCTGTTGG
>JALYPU010000017.1 GCA_030856215.1 Bacteroidota bacterium | reverse complement strand
GTTGAACAAACTTCTTTTTTCCAACATGTGATTATATTTTAAAATTAGTTTTTCAGATATTGTCTTATTCATTAACCTTTAAAAGAATAAGTCATGTCAGAACTAAGAAGAAGGTTTATCCGAGACCTTAAAATTAGAAATTATTCGGATTCCACTATTAATATTTATGTCAGATCCATTGAGAAACTCTCAAAGTACTTTGGTAAATGTCCTACTCTTCTAACCGAAGAAGATATTAAAAATTACTTGGGATATGTTGTTTCCTTGAATCACAGTTGGTCAAACGTAAATATTATTCAAAACGCTATAAAAAAACTTTACTGTGATACTTTACAACAGGAATTCAAGATTGCGTCTATCAAAAGACCTAAACTTGAAAGTAAAGTAAAATCAATTTTATCAAGAGAAGAGATAGTTAAATTACTTGATAGCTGCTCAAATATTAAGCACAAAGTAATTTTTATGACAATGTATGCTTGCGGTCTTAGGGTAAGTGAAGTATGTGCTTTACAAATCGGTGACATTGATAACAGCAGGATGGTTATCCAGGTAAAAAATCCTAAAGGCCATAAACAAAGAGAAGTCATGATGCCAGAAGAATTATTGGAATGGTTGAGACTACATATTAAATCCTGTCCTAGCAAGGATTATTTATTTAAGGGTCAAGGCAGCACTAATAAAATTACAGCACGCACTATTCAGGAAATTTTCAGACAAAAAATAGTAAAAACGGGAATTGTAAAAAAAGTAAGTACCCATGTTTTGCGTCACACTCATGCTACTCATTGTATTGAAGAAGGTTCCGACGTGTTGGCTGTCCAAAAAAATTTAGGTCACAAGAATATAAGGACAACTCTTACCTATTATCATCTTACTGCTAAACTTCAAAAGACATTAATAAGCCCCCTTCAGACATTGCCTTGTTATGGCAAGAGAGCTCAATGATGTAGGAGAAGTTTTCCGGCTTGGATACAATAAGTTCAAAAAAGGAAAACGTCTTCCTATGCAAATAATGAAAGTAGCTAAGGATATCATCGAATGTCGTACAAGTAAACTCGGGGGACATAAACTTACTTGTACTCAATGTGGTGATGAAAAGATATGCTACAATTCCTGTAAAAACAGACACTGTCCAAAGTGTCAATTTTCAAAACGGGAACAATGGGTTTTGGATCGTAACAGAGATTTATTACCCGTCATATATTATCATGTCATTTTCACAGTACCTCACGAACTTAATGGGTTACATATAAAGTATCCTAAATCCATGTATGACTTGTTGTTCAAAGCCACATGGGAAGCCATTTCAACAACTGTACGAGGACAATATGATAATACTGGTCAGCTTGGCATGATTGCCGTTTTACATAGTTGGGGGCAGAATTTGAATTTACATCCTCATCTGCATTGCATTTTACCTTCAGGTGTTTACGACAAAAATAATCAAAAATGGATCGGCCCTAAAAAACACAATTTTCTATGCTCTATTGAAACATTAACCGCCACATTTAAAACCACATACCTCAATGGCTTAATGCGACTAAAGCAGGATGGTTATATTCAATTAGATGTGGCACTTTGGGATAAAATGATAGATGAAATAATGGCTAAAACTTTTAATGTAAACATTCGTCCTGCATTTTCTAATCCGGATTATGTTATAGATTACCTCGGCAGATATAGTCACAGGGTAGCCATTACAAACAGTAGAATAGTTAACATATCTGATGAAAACGTTTCCTTTAAGTATAGGGACTATAGAGATGATCAGGAAAAAATAATGGTTCTTCCGTTAGATGAGTTTATCAGAAGGTTTGTCCTCCACATTCTGCCCGCAGGTTTTATGAAGATCAGGCATTACGGCATTTTAAGCAACAAAGTTAAAAATGAGTATATAGAAAACATATTGCAAATCCTGGTGGCTCAGCGAAATCCTAAAGAAAAGTTTGATCTGATGAATTATTTCCTCAAAAATATGGATCAAGACCTCAACTTATGCGAAAACTGTCAACACAAAAGAAATCAGATCAAAGAGCAAATTCCTAAAGCCCGAAGTGACCCGGATCATTTTTTAGCAGCATGATAATCAATCAAAAACCACTTTTAATGCAAAAAGGTATTGACCAATCGGCAATGCCCTGGATTTATATTACCGTCAATCTAAAAAATTTCAAAATCTTCACAGAATATGGATCATGGAAAAGAATATAACATCATAAAATATCCTTAAGGCAATGTTCTTTCATTTAAAATTAGTGAATAAACCAGATTTAGCAATCACCTTATTGCCAATAGCTATAAATCAAAACGCCATAGCTTCCGCCTTTAAAGTTCGTTCAACTAATTGTATCAGAAAATTGGGCTCCCACCTAATTTAAAACATCCGGATTTTTATTTATCTTTACTTTGACTATTTGAAAAGTAAGACTTTTTTTATGCCCATTTTTCGGATACAATACTTAACGTTGTAGGCTATGAAAAAGAAAAAACCAACCTACAAAAGAAAAATGTCAGTCTTATAAAACGATAAAACTTTTGTTCATAAAATGATAAAGAAATGAAAATAACAAATCTCTCAATGGTTCTGCTTTTGGTAATAACAATTATTTTATTTGCATGTAATAAAGATGAAAATCCACCAATTAACCAAGGTGATATGTGGGATTGTCACCACAAAATGACATGGGATTCATTGAAAACAAATAATGCATTAATTGGCGAATGGGAATGGGAATTCATTGGTTGTTACTGGAATCCAGAAGATGCTAATAATGATGAATTTAAAGGATTGACAATTGAATTTAACTCCGATAACACATTGGATGTAAAAGAAAATGGACAAACAACTCTAACCTCAAATTGGAAAGTTGTTAATCTTGATGCTGATTTGTTTGCAATAGATGTTGACCCAAGTGTATCTCAACTTTACGGGCGAATTTTATTTTGCGATGAAAGAGTAGAATTTAATAATAGTGTCGTTGACGGATGCGACAACTATTTTAAAAGAAAAGAATAAAAAGAACTCAGCCTACAACAATACATACCCGTTCATTGCCTGCAAAAGCTGGCAACGACGGTATGCGGGGACGTTATAGGCTATCAAAGAATTAAATTTAGTAATGCAGAAAGGATAAATTTCTAATAAATAAATTAAGACTCATAATTACTTATTATATTTGTTTCACCATAAGTTTCATACATTAATTGCTTCTCTATATTTCAACTAATAATTTAACAATCTTAAACACATAATAAATGAGAAAATTGGCTTGTATAATTTATAGCATTCTGTTAAATATTTTTATTCTGAACGGCCAAGTACCATATTTAAAGATGCAGGATGTAAACGGGAAATCATATGTTTTATCGGATTACATAAAGCAAAATAAATATAATCTTGTATCACTTTGGGCAAAATGGTGTCCCCCTTGTTTGTATGAGCAATTTTTGTGGAAGAATTACTGTAATTCATGGCTCAAAGATTATAACATTAAAATATCTTCAATCCACCTAAATGATTCCAACAATACATTTGAACAAGCTAAAATGATGTGGAATTCAGAGGGATTTTGTGGCGACTTATTTGGTAGTATTGCCGATTCTGTTATTTCCGCCTATAAATTAACAGGTATTCCCCAAATATTTATTTATGATTCCAATGGAAAAATATTATATAGCCATTCTGGATTTGATAAAGGAGATGAAATCTTACTTAATGAATTTATCTCAAATTTATTTCCAGTTAAAGCGAGCAATATAATTAATTCAACAATCGCAAATATTTATCCGAATCCATTCTCTGACTACATTACAATTGAATTATTTGAAAATATAATTGACCCTATTTATTATTGTGATATTCATAATAGCATTGGAAATTTAGTTTACTCGAATGAAATCAAAGAACCTCTTCAAATTATTAACTTGAGTAATTTGACAAAAGGTATATACACTCTTGAAATAAAATCATTACACTCGAATATTACTAAAGTATTAATTAGAGAATAAACTAAAGTTGTAATCAATAAGTTTTGTGACATTAAAAAAATGAAAACGACAGCTTATAACAATGTATACAACACGATCCCGCTTTTAACTGCCATCATTTTCTTTTGGCATTGTAAATAAAAATTAAGATTTTGCTTTTGCTTCCAGTTAGAGCGGTACCGCGTGTATACTAATCCGTTATGTGCCATATTATGAAACGACTGCTTAACAAACGAACAACAAAAATTGTATCATCAACTTCGCCTCTGACATTTGAGACGACAGGTGGTGATTCGTGGGAAGTATGGGACAGATTTATTGCTGTTAACGGACAGAATATTTATCACATTGGAAATGTTTGTGGAACGTGCTCTTTCTTTTTTGAAAAACTGCTTGATAACAAGAAGTCAATCAATCCAAAAGAAACTATTGAAAAACTAAATTTTGGACTTGACTCTATTGACGACAATGTAATTGATATTTTAAAAGAAATTATTCCAATTGGTTTTTATGAAATTGCATTGCTGACAATAAATCCAAAACTTGCAGCGGTTGGACAAGCAGGCGACTATTTTGCTAAGGAACAAGTTGACCTATGGGGAAAAGATGGGTACGATGGTGTTCCTCATTCACCTAAAGTAAATTATACCAATGTGAAATAATAATTAGTCCAATATTTTGTTATTTCATTTATTTTATATATCTTTGGACTAAAAAATAAATCATTATTTATGTCATATCCAAGTGTATTAATAATCAAAGAATCATTGACAGCATTGAAGTCTATTTTGAAGAAGTCCTCTCCATTGATAGCGCCTCGTATAAAAGTATTAATTGAGATGAAGAAATCAGGAGAAACCGGAATTTCGAAACGGGAATTAGCGGATCTGGTTGGAGTTAATCATAATAGCGTTCAAACATGGCGCAAGGTTTATCACAATGGAGGCATAGAAGCGCTTACAACTCATAACAAAATAGGATTCAAGCCATCTGTATTTACTCAAGCTGAGCATAATCGTATAGAACAAAAATTAAATGATCCTAAGAATGGATTACGAGGTTATGTTGAACTATTAGAGTGGGTTGAAAGTGAATTTAAAAAGCAAGTGAAGTACAATACACTTCTTAAATATTCCATCAAGAACTTTGGTTCCAAAGTAAAAGTAGCCAGAAAAAGCCATGTGAACAAGGATGAAAAGGCCGTCGCCGCTTTTAAAAAAACTTCAGTCAAATCTGTAAAGAAGCCTGTGAAATCAAAGGGGAAAAGTTCGAAAAGATAAACTTGTATTTTCAAGATGAAAGCCGGTTTGGTTTATTAACAAAAAATGGCAGAGCACTCACCGCAAGAGGTGTAAAGCCAATTTGTACTTTTCAACAAGTATTTCAATCCCTTTATCTATTTGGTGCATTTTCTCCAATTACTGGAGATCACTTGTTATTAGAGATGCCCTTTTGCAATAGTGACACCTTTCAACTTTTCCTCGATGAATTCTCTGCCCATAATCCTAATGAATTAAAATTGATGGTATTGGATAATGGTGCATTTCATAAAGCCAAAGCTCTCCAAATTCCAAAGAATATAATTCTCATATTTTTGCCACCTTACAGTCCTGAATTGAACCCGGCTGAAAAGATTTGGGCTAAGTTCAAAAGACAATTCGCAAATAGAATTTTTAAGTCCCTTGATGATCTTGAAATATTTATTTGTGATCTGGCTAAATCTTTAGTTGCACCGGATGTAAAATCTATCTGCTCCTTTGATTACATTTTTTTAGATTCTTATTGGACTAATGTATAATTCATTATGGTATTACTATCGTGGGACAGACAAGGAAATAGGCAGCGACAGAAAACTATTTGAATTTTTTATTCCATTGACATCGCCTGATTATATTGACCAAACACGAGTTGACTTTTATAAAGAACAAATTTTAAAAGGAAATAAACCGACAGCTATTAGCTTGACAATTTTGGACGTTAAAAAACCTGCTGTTTGGCCTGACGATGACATTAAACCTGAATTCACTTCACATTGGTGCATTGCTCATTACATTCTTGACGGACATCATAAAATTAAAGCTGCAAGTGAATTAAATTCTGAAATAACGTTGTTTTCTTTCATAGCGAAAGAAAAGGGAGTTTCAACAACAGACGACATTAACGAATTACTTAAATACATTGGCTAAAGAAAGAAATACGGCACATAAGTACTCTATTGATGAAACGGGGAACTTCAAAAGTAGTGGTCTATGAAAATAATGAATTACACTGCTATCTCCTCTTTATATATCTTCACACACACCACCTTGTATTCAGGGCATTTGGCTATGCTGTCGCTGACGTCAGACGTGACGATGTTGACAAATAATTCGGGGAAGTGGAAGGTCGTACTTATAACCCCTTGCTTTACTTCGTCCGTAAGATGGGCGTTTATTTTAATTTTACCCCGGGCGGATTCGATACAAACTTTTTCACCCTCTTGAATATCGTATAGTGCCGCATCGTCCGGATGAATTAAAAGTAAATCTTCTGTGATAAGTTCCGCATTTCCAGTGCGACGGGTCATGGTTCCTGCATTGTAATGCTCCAATACGCGATTGGTGGTGAGTATGAAAGGAAACTCATCTCCGTTCTCCAGGATCTCGGGAGATTCTACATATTCCTTAAAGACAAACTGACCTTTACCCCGCTTGAATTCATTTACATGGAGAATTTGGGTGTCTGTGCCATCCGGGGCCACCGGCCATTGTTTACCCTGTATACCGAGTTCATCCCATTTTACACCTGCGAAAAATGGAACGATTTGCGAGATTTCTTCTAATAAATTTTTTGCAGAATATGGTGCTTGGGGATAGCCCATTCGGTTCATGATGTCCACGATGATTTGACCATCGACTTTGGATTCACCAATTGGGGGAACTACCTGAAGGACTCTTTGGATGCGCCGTTCGCCATTGGTAAAGGTGCCTTCTTTTTCTAAGAAAGAAGCTCCCGGCAATACCACATGCGCATACTTTGCCGTCTCGGTCATAAATAGTTCTTGAACAATCAATAAATCCAAGGATTCTATGGCCTTCACCACCTTATTTGTGTTTGGATCGGACTGCACCAGGTCATCACCCATTATCCACATAGCCTTAAACTGACCGGCGATGGCCGCATTATACATTTCCGGAATCTTCATCCCAACTTCGCTGGGGACCGGCACCCCATAAAAAGTACTAAAACGCTCTTTGACTTCCGGCAATGTCACGTCAAAATATCCGGCAGACTGGTAAGGCTGGACACCCATATCTGCCATTCCCTGTACATTATTTTGGCCCCTCAATGGATTCACGCCGACCCCTTTTCGCCCTATATTTCCGGTAATCATAGCCAGATCGGATATCAACATAACCGTATAAGTTCCCTGATAATGTTCGGTTACACCAAGTCCGTGAAAAGCCATAGCATTTGGTGCGGTAGCATATGCAATCGCTGCTGCTTTGGCTTGTTCTTGGGGAACCCCGGACACCGCTTCTAGCTCAGCAATATTTAGTTTCAAAATATTATCCTTGAAATCTAAAAAACCTTCGGTTCTGGAATTGATGAAGTCCTCATGGATCAGGTTTTCCAATACAATGTAATACAGCATCATATTTAAGACGGCCACATTAGTTCCGGGTCGCAGTTGTAGATGATGGTGAGCATATTTGGCGATTTCTGTACGACGAGGATCAATTACGATGGTTGTTTTTCCCCTCATGGCGTGTTGGCGCAATTTGGCTCCAGTCACCGGGTGGCCTTCTGTAGGGTTAGCGCCAATGATCAAAACAGCATCTGTAAACTTAATTTCATCAATTGAATTGGTGGCGGCGCCTGTTCCAAATGAACGCTGCATGCCTAAGGCTGTAGGTGAATGGCATACCCTCGCACAGCCGTCTATATTATTAGTCCCAATAACTGCCCGGGCAAACTTTTGCATCAGATAATTCTCTTCATTGGTACATCGAGCGGAAGAAATTGCTCCGATAGCATCCGGCCCGAATGTAGATTTAATTTCAGTAAACTTGTTCACGATATAATCATAAGCCTCATCCCAACTGACACGTTCTAAAACACCGTTTTTACGAATTTGTGGGTATTGTAAGCGTTCAGGGTGCTTGTAAAATTTAAAGGCATATCGACCCTTTAAACAAGTATGACCAGAATTCACTTCAGCATCGTAAGGGGCTTGAATGCTCAGAATATTGCCATTTTTTACGCTGACTTCTAGGTTGCAGCCAACTCCGCAATAAGTACAAACTGTCCTAACTTTATCCTGTCCAACTAACGACTTGCTTTGAAATACATCCGATATGGCAGAGGTTGGGCATGCCTGAGCGCAGGCACCACAACTAACACATTCGGACTCCATGAAATTCTGGTTCTGGCTTTTTATAATTTGGCTGTCAAACCCACGTCCCATCACACTGAGCACTAATTGCCCCTGTATTTCATCGCAAGCCCGTACACAGCGATAACACATAATGCATTTAGACAAATCCGACGTCATATACGGATGACTCAGGTCTTTTTGACGGTCGAGGTGATTTTTTCCTTCTGGATAGCGCACTTTTCTAATGCCCACACGAGCGGCTACATCTTGCAATTCACAATTTCCATTGACCTCACAAGTAAGGCAGTCGAGTGGATGGTCGGTAAGAACCAATTCCAAAATATTTTTCCGCAGCTTTTGAATTGATTCCGTCTCAGTATAGATCATCATATGTTCCTCCAAAGGCGTATGACAAGCTGCTACAGCTTTAAGTCCTCCATTTCCCGGCCTGGCTACATCTACACAGCAGACCCTGCAAGCACCAAAGGCCTCCATATTAGGGGCATCACAAAGTGTCGGGATAGTATCTTTTCCAATATGTCTGCGAACAAAACTTAAAATGGTTTCTCCAGGTTTAATAACATAATTCTGTCCATTTATAGATGCAGTTTTAACTTCAGTTATGGATGGAACAAGAGGATCCTGAACCAATAAAGCAGTTTTCATAGCATGAAATTATGAAAGTTTTGATTCAATAAAAAATTTTCGAATATTTTCTTCCATATTCAAAACGTTAAATATTCTATTAAAATATTTCTTAACGGCTACTTTAAGAAAATAGTTATCTAAAAAATATAACTTAGCAAACCTTAAAAAAATTCAAACTTGAATATCAATTCAAATAAAATCGGTGGTTAAAATATTTTATCTCTTTATCCTGCTGCTTGTTTTCATACTGCTTTGGAATCGATTTAAGATTCTAGATGATAGCGCACTCAGAAATAAAAATAAAGAAAAAAAAATATGTGGGATAACGATGGTGGCACCATCTAAAGCCTTTACAAAAGATCCTGTACCGGAAATAAAAGAGACTGGAAGTAATTGGATAGCCTTAATTCCTTATGCGTTTACTTCACACGGTAAAGCGGAAGTTAGGTATAATGAAAATAAATGGCAATGGTGGGGTGAACAACCAGAGGGAATACGCGAGAGCATCCGGTTAGCTAAGGCGCAAGGTCTAAAAATTATGCTCAAACCACAAGTTTATATACATCGGGGATGGGTAGGTAATTTGGATTTCCATTCAGAAAAAGAATGGATAATGTGGGAGGAGCAATATAAAAGATACCTCATGATTTTTGTTCAAATTGCTATAGATGAACACGTGGAAATGATTTGCATCGGAACGGAAATTTATCTTTCAGCTACTAAAAGAGCAACATTCTGGATTGAATTAATTGCGGATATCCGTAAAGTATATCATGGAAAATTGACTTTCAGCGCCAATTGGGATCATTACAGAAACATTCCATTTTGGAATCAATTAGATTACATTGGAATAAGTGCCTATTTCCCTCTGCTCGAAGATAAACAACCGGAGAAAGATAAACTGATGAATGCATGGAAACCATACACAGTGGAGATGAAAGAATTTTCAAAAAATCTACATAAGAAAATTCTCTTTACTGAATTTGGTTACCTCTGCGTAGATGGCTGTGCTGGAAAAACCTGGGAATTAGAAATGAACATTGCATCTCATCCCATCAATCAAACGGCACAAGCAACGTCATTGGATGCTTTACTTGAAACTTTCATGAAGGAAACATTCTGGGCGGGTGGATTTTTATGGAAATGGTTTCCCAATATGGATGGTCATGAAGGTTATCCAGAAAGAGATTATACCCCACAAGGAAAAGCAGCAGAATTCATATTGAAAAAGTGGTATTCAAAATAAGCAGCCTTTTGTAAAAAAAAGGCAAACATTTTTTTCTCCAAAAGTTTTTAAAATAATTCGTAATTGAATTATCCAATCAATTCATCTACGGCCTCTTCGCCGGTATTAATAGCCCCTTCCATAAAGCCCTGCCAGTCTGCGAGGTGTTCCCCTGCGAAGTGAGTATGGATATAGGATTGTTTCAAAACGGGTTTCACACCAAACCATTGATTAATACCATAAAATGCATACGCTCCTCTGGAAAATGCATCTGTTCCCCAATAGTACATCAAACTTTCTTCCAGGTATTTTTTTACATCACCAAATGCGGGCTTTAAAGCTTCGAGTATCAGCGCATCGCGCTGTGTTTTATTAGAAGAAGCGAGAACATCTACTTTATCACCGGTGGCATAGGCTATGAGAATTCCTTTTTTTCCTTCCTGGTTTTTGGTGCCGTGATAAAAATAATGAGCCGGCGTATCCGTGATCATGTCGAAGTTTTCTTCTTTCCAAAACCGCTCCGAGAAGACCAAAGGAAATTTACCGATTCGCGCATATTGTAAGGCATTCATGGCCTCTATTTGGATATTAGGCAGCTTGGGCGTCCAATTTATTTTTTTTAATGACAAGGTCGGTGTGGTGCAAATTAGTTTATCAGCTTGAAATGTTTTTCCATTCTCACACTGGACCGTCACACCATCACGGGAATGTTGTTTCACAGAAACTACATTGTGATTGGTTAAAATATTTATTCGTCCTATTTGATCTGCAAGTTTTTCTGCCAGCTTCGCATTTCCACCTTTTATTTTCAGATCCATTTCATTTTTTTCACTGCTTTCGGCGTATTCTGCAAATGCTGAGTAGGCTGAGGTATGCCGAATGCTCTCCCCAAAATCCGTGCTATCCATTAAATCTCTCAGGGCTAGATCATCTTCTGTAAAACCTTGGTTTAATAAAAATCGCCACCAGTCCATTTTATCAAAATCTTTTTTCATCGATGCAGAAAATGTTTCCCAAAGGGCCGTTTTATCAGTCCAAAATTTTTCCATTGTCTCACTTCCATTCCATGTGCCAGCTTTGGAATAGTTGCCATGACGAGTCAAATGAGTTTCAAATTGATTATTTTGTAATTCCAAACTTAATTCTTTGCAGAGTGCTATAAGTCTTTCATGAGAATTTCCGACCCACTCTGCACCCAATTCGATGACCAGGTCTTTCGATGATTCGGGTCTATGAGAAAAAACACGGCCACCTATTCTATTTCTTGCCTCGAGCAGGATGGTGCTTATACCTTTTTTCTTTAATTGGTAGGCAGCAGACAAACCGGCAAAACCAGCACCGATAATCAATACAGATTTCGCTTTCTTTTTTTCGATTCCAGGAATTGAATTAATAGCAGGTGTTGTCAACAAAGCGCCTCCAGCTATACTGGATTTAATAATGAATTCGCGTCGTTTCATGTAAGGGATGATTAAAAATGAAAAATAAATATTATCAAATGTATAAATATTTTTGAAATGCACATAAAGCAGGACACCTTTAATATTTAGAATAAGAACGGTGGAAATGGATTGGGAAATGGGCAAAGAAAGTAGCCTGTTTTAGCAGGAATTAAAAAGGAAAAAGCACCTGTATTTAAAAAAGAGCGGGATAGATGGAAATAGTATTCTGTTAGGTCAAAAAATATGTTACTTAGTTATCGTAGGTTATGGTAAGTATATTTCAGTAATTTTTCTCAAATTTAAGAGGATCTTTTTTAACGCAGTCAACTCTAAAGTTTCGCTTTGAATCATGGATTCACAGTGCCGGATCGCTTCGACACACTGGATCATGGAGAAATTGGTTTTTAATTCATGGATTTGTTTAAAAATATCTGTTTTGGAATTTTGAACAACGGATAAATCTTGTATTCTCATTTCAACATCGTTGAACCATTCCTGCAAGAGCTCTCTAAGCAGATTTTCATCGTTGAAAGCCATTTGTCGTAAATACTTGAGATCAATTGAGATTTCCATATTCACGATAGACCTCTTCTTTTATTGGATAAAAAATAAACTGGGCCCCTAATTCAGAAAGTACAAATATGCAAAAATGGTGATCATGATCCTTGTATAGCTTTCTGAAGTCTTCAATTTTATCTTGATGAATTACATTTTTAACCATAAACTCTTCTAAGCTCGAAGCATGTACTGACCAAATACCTGTTTCTGGACCGGCTTCAATTAGTGGAATGCCCATTTCCAATTCCTGTTGATGAAAAATAAAAATGGGATAAAGGCTGACATCTTCATTCAACATGATTTCCTGGGCCTCCTTAAGTGCTTTCCGAAATCGCCTCAGGTCATCTTCTAACTGCAAATATTTTTCAAAACTGATTTTACTCATTTTAATTTTAATTGCGCTACGGATTCAATATGATTCGTGTGCGGAAACATATCGACAGGGCGAATCTTTACTAAATCATATTTTTCTAAAAGCAAAGATACATCTCTGGCCTGAGTTGCGGGATTGCAGCTCACATAAACTATCCGATCTGCCTTAATTTCTAAGATTTGTAGGATTAGATCACTATGCAATCCTACTCTCGGAGGATCCAGAATAAGTACATCCGGTCTTCCAAATCTGGCTATCAATTCTTCATTAAAAATATTCTTGGCATCGCCATGAACGAAATGACAATTAGTTAATTTATTTAATTGGGCATTTTGTTTGGCATCTTCTATAGCCTCCGCGATTTCTTCAACTCCAATAATAAATTTTGCTTCGCGTGCTAAAAAAATTCCAATACTACCCACTCCACAATACAAATCATATACTATTTCATTTCCTTTTAGCGCTGCATAGGATTTAACCAAATCATACAATCGAACAGCTTGTCGAGTATTCGTTTGGAAAAAAGATTTAGGACTAATATTAAACGCGACATCATGAAGGCTTTCGATAATATAATCACTACCAAAAATTTTTTCAAAATTCAAGTCGTATAAGCTATCATTTCTCTTTGAATTGACAACCTTCCAGGCGGAATTAATTTGTGGAAATTTATGCTGCAATTCAATAAATAGATCAGTAAGTTGATCTTGATCAGCAACAGAAACGACCAAAACTAAGAGAATTTCATTGTGGAGATTTACCCTGATTATTAAATTGCGCAAAAATCCAGTGTGATTCCTGATATCATAGAATGATAACTGATTTTTCTCGGCAAAAAGTCGAATGTAATTTTTAATGTCATTTGAAAGATTGCCTTGTAGATGGCAGTGTTCAATATTTACGATCTTATCAAAGATGCCCGGACGATGAAAGCCTAGGGCGCCCGTTCGAATTCTCGGTTCATCACTTTGCATATCTTCCTGAGTCAACCAACGGTGAACCGAAAATGTGTACTCCAATTTATTGCGATACTCAAATTCCTCGGGAGCTTCCAGTATGGGTTCGAATTGCCCGATGTGTGTTTTGGCAATGCGAGTAAAGGCATCTCTAACTATGATTTCTTTTTGATGAAGTTGCTCTTTATAAAGAAGATTTTGCCAGCTGCATCCTCCACATACTCCAAAATGTTGACATCTTGCCTCTGTGCGATGTTCGGAGTATCGGAGGACCTCTCTCGTTTTACCTAACCAAACACCTTTTCTTTTTTTTAACAAAGCCACCAATATTCGATCACCTGGTACCGCGCCTTGAACAAATACTACCATCCCCTCATCCGTCCGGCCAACCGCTGTTCCTTTATGGCCTAATCCAGTAATTTCCACTTCACAAATTGCAGCTTCCTTTTTTTTTCTCATTCTTTGATAATGACAAATTCTGTTCGGCGGTTATTTCTTCTACCTGCTTCCGTTTTATTTTGGTCAATAGGTTCTGTTTCTCCCGCACCTTTTGCAGTCATATTGATAGGCGAAATTCCTTTTAGTTTAAAATAATTGAGTACAGCTATGGCGCGGTTTTCTGAAAGTATTAAATTATCTTCTGCAGTTCCGATATCATCTGTATGACCAATAAATTTTATTTTTAGGTTTTCATTTTCAATTAAAAAAGTGAATAGCTGATCTAATTCAAACATAGATTCCGATTTTAAAATAGCCGATCCACTTTCAAACAAGATATTTTTTAATATTCTAGGTTTTTCATTCGCAGCAATACTAATTACTTTATTCAAATAAATTTCTACAATGGAAGGAACATTCGTTTTTTGCAAGGAATCAAAATAGATATGTTCAGAGTGTGGTACGTATCCCTTGGCACTTATGTGAATCGCGTATTCACTTCCTGAAGGTAAGACTGTAAATACTTCTCCATTTCTATCTGCATAATTTTTATAAAAAGGGGCCTTAGAAACTAAATCAAAGATTTCAATGGAAGCTTTTACGAATTCTTTACTGACGGCATCTCGGGCCACTATTATTACTGACTGGGCAGAATTTGGTACAAAAGCTCCTTGTGGAATAAATTGGAAGAAATTCAAATTTTTATTGTTATTGGAAGGATCGCTGATCGAATCAGCTGCCGTTTGTCGATCACTGCTAAATATTGCTAAACGAGCATCTGGACTAATAATTAATGCGCCGTCATCTTCAGGAGTATTAATTGGATATCCTAAATTTTGGGCTTTCGACCATTGTTTGGAATTTAATTTTTTACTGTAAAATAAATCACGAAGACCCATTCCAGTATGGCCAGTGGAGCTAAAAAACAATGTCCTTCCATCCGAATGCATAAATGGACATTCTTCATTCAACGGAGTATTGATTTCAGGGCTTAAGGAAACAGGCCTGGTCCATTGGTTATTATTATCGCGAGTTGTATAAAATATATCATAATTTCCCCGGGTGCCTTTTCGATTACTTACAAAATAAAGCGTTTGGCCTTGGTCAGCAAAACACGCTTGACTTTCATATGCGGCTGAATTTATTTGTTCGCCGAGATTAACAGGTGCACTCCACGTGTCATTTTCTTTTTTAGAAATATATAAATCACACCCGCCGAAACTAGGTTTCCGATCACAACTTACAAATACCAACGTCTTCCCATCGGGTGAAATGGTTGGAGCTCCTTCGTTCAGTAGGCTATTTATTTCGTCGATAGGTATGGGCTCAGACCACGCTGATCCGTCAAATGTTGAAATAAAAAGATCTTCATTATAATTATTCAATCGCCGGGTAAAAACCATCGTTTTGCCATCACCCGTTAAAGTAGGTAAGTATTCAGAGTAGAAAGTATTCAAAGAGGTGATATATATTGGAGAAAAGGGAACGGGATGTTGGACGGCCGAATCTGCAAAACTATAGGTTGGGTAGAGATTTCGAGCCTTTTTTAATATCTCTGATTCTTTAGTGTCCTTCTTTAAGTATTGAAGTAAGTTTTGTTTTGCTTTGTTAAAATCATAATTTTTGTAATTAGCTAAAGAGAGGGTGTAAAGAACTTTATAATTATAATTTGAATCAAGGTGTAAGACCTTTTCAAAATTCTTTGCGGAATTGATATAGTCTTTTGTTTCATAGTAGATAGAACCAAGTTGGATGTAAGCATCAATAAAATCAGGGTGTTTTTGGAGTAATTTGTTAAATTGTTTTTCAGCCTCTGCAAAGTTATTTTCTTGATAAAGTAACACGGCTTTTTGGTATGATTTAATTAGCTTTTCTGGTGCCGATTGGATACTTACATATCGCTGGGCATTTAAGTCAAGCGAACAAATAATAAAAAATATAATAAGTCTTAGAAGCATCAGCTTTTTCAGCAATGAACGGAAAATAGGTGGGAAATAATATAATCTTAAGACATTTCCGCAAGCATTTTACTAGCGGAATCCAACCCTAATTCTGCGGCCCTCCTTAAATCTAGAATATAATCTGATTTACCAGCTGCTTTTCTAGCAATACCGCGTTGTAAAAGCATTTCAGCCTTATGTTCTTTTAAAAATTCTTCGTTTGACAGAAGACTCTTATCAAAAGCATCAATTGCTTCGTCAAGTTTACCCAAAGCAAAAAGTGCCTTACCATAATTAAACCAAGTTAAAGAGACGTGCTTGAAATTTGAATCCTCTGTAGCGAATTGCCTGGATGTAAATAGTTTGTACTCAAAAGCGGCTTTGTCGTATTGTTTTAGTTCCATATGACATTGCCCTTTGACCCTTCGGGCCGCCCAATAAATAGGCTGTAAAGCAATCGATTGTTTAGTGGTATCTTCAAAACATTGAATCGCAAGCTCAAAATCATTTTTGACCATGTATGTTCTGCCTAAGCCATAGTGTGATGAGGAGTTCATATTGTCGAATGATATACTCTTTTTAAAGTCATAGATAGCGTCGCTGTAATTTTTGAGATGATAATTGAGGTACCCTCTTTTCTCATATGCTTGAGAATGCCTTTCATGCTTTTCAATGGCTTCTGTTAAAAAGCGAATAGCTTCTTTTTCTTCTCCTTTTTCTATTGACTTCTTTTTACCTTCATGATATAAGACCACCGATGTTTTTTCGCCAAGAGGCTCTATGAGGCAATATTTTATTATTTTTCCGTTATCAGTCAACCAGGCATTTACTTGACCTGAAAATGAGAATTGAGCACAGTATTCTAATATACTAACAGTATTTTTCCATTGTTTTTCGGTCGCATTTCCAATAAATCTACCCAACATTAAGGTAAAATCATCTACAAAAAAGATGTCCTCCGGAACTTTAAACAAGACTTCCCTTTTATATAATGTCTCCAGACGCTGAATATATTGTAACTGGACCATTTGGAACGAGCGGTTATTTCCAAATTCAAGTTTACCTTGAATAATGACCTTATAAAATGTCTGTTGATGCATAGTAAAAAAGTTTCGTTTTTCCGAAATGCAGTGAGCAAAAAAGAGCTAAATACAGATAATAAAAAAATAATATATAAGTTTTTTCTAATATTAAAGAATAAAATAAACTTATATAGGATAATTTGTAATATAATTTGGTTTAGCGCTTCCTCATGCAAATTTCTGAAAATAAAACTGCCTATCCAAGTAATTGTTCATTGAAAATTAACGATTAATTAATAATGATTTATTACAATACATAAGTAATTATAAATCAATCTAGTATAGATATTAAATAAAATATATGCATAGATTGCTCCATATTAATTATTCAAAAAATGTTTTATTCAATGGAATTAAAATAATAATTCTAATTTTCCCTACAACAATGGTAACTGTTTTTGATCCAACTTCCACATATAAAAGAAGGATTGCCACGCTTCAGATGAAATAAAATGAATTTTTTTAATTACCAACTTTTTAAAAAATATACCTCTCATAAGAACTCATTTATTTATTTTATTTGGAAGCAAATCAAAATACAGGTAATTAAAAAGGAAATACCATTTACTTGGAGCGAAAACATTCATTGGATTGCACATCGTCATTTTCAAGTTTCAAAAAGGCCTTATTTTTATGATCTTTCCGATATGGAAGAATTAGCGTTCTTAGAACATTTTGCATTAAAGGAAGATATATTTTATGATATTGGTGCGAATGTGGGAATGTATTCCACGTATTTATCGGTCAAGAAAAAAATAACCTGTGTCCAGTTCGAGCCTAATGCAGCTGCTAGAAAACTCAACATTCGAATTCAAATAAAAAATCGGATAACCAATTTAAATACCCTTTTAAGTGTTGCGTTAAGTGATCGTATAAGCACAGATTGGTTTACTGACAATCTGGATCAACAGAATAAACTAGCTACACAAGTTAAAAATAGCGTTAAAATTCAAGTGAAAACATTGGATTATTTTGATCAACTTCCCGAACCAAATGTAATAAAAATTGATTCTGAAGGTGAAGAGTATAAAATTTTATGTGGCGCGGAAAATTTATTTCAACGCAGTAATATTAAAATTATAGTTATTGAATTTCATATAGAAACGTATAAACAAATTAAAGATTATTTGCAAAAATTTGGATTCATTCAAATTCGATTTGACAAATCGTCTAATACGTTTTATAAGTCAGAGACGATTACGCTTTCTGGAAATATGATTTTTATAAAAGAGCATCTATTATAATTGTATATGGAAATGCTTAAGGTTAGATTAGTTGTGAAGTCTTTAATCGGCCAAATTCTGTTTCTTCATTATCTTTGCCATTCATTAAATTCTAGTTTTGTCAACCTTAAGAACAGTCGCCTTCCATACCTTGGGTTGTAAACTCAATTTTTCGGAGACCTCTTCGATCAGTAAATTATTTCGTAATGCTGGATACGAACAAGTGACATTTGAACAGCCAGCCGATATTTATGTGATAAACACGTGCTCGGTCACGGATCATGCAGATAAAAAATGCAGGCACGTGGTAAGATCTTCACTTCGAAGAAATCCAGCAGCTCAAATTATGGTTATAGGTTGTTATGCTCAGCTAAAACCTAAAGAAATTTCTGAAATCCCTGGAGTCAGCGTTATTCTGGGTGCCGCTGAAAAATTTAATATTATTAATCATATCCCTTCGGTAAATAATTTTGAAGTCAAAGGCAAACAGATGGTAGGTGGCATTGATGATGTTCGCCATTTTATACCATCCTACAGCATTGAGGACCGTACACGCACATTTTTAAAGGTTCAGGATGGATGCGATTACAAATGTACGTTCTGTACAATCCCCCTGGCCAGAGGTAAATCGAGATCTGGAACTATCGAAGAAATTGTCAAGCTGGCCTATGAAATCGGCAATCAAAATGTAAAGGAAGTGGTGCTCACTGGAGTCAATATTGGCGATTTCGGAAATGGCACGGATGTTATTGAAGGTCTGAAAGCTAAAAAACAATCGCTGTTTATCGATTTAATCAAGGCATTAGACAAAGTAGACAACATAGAACGATTCCGAATTTCAAGTATCGAACCCAATCTGTGCAATAGTGAAATAATTGAATTTGTTGCCTCATCTGATAAATTTATGCCACATTTTCATATGCCTTTACAATCAGGAAACAATGAAATATTGGCAGGTATGAAACGCCGATATAAAAGAGAATTGTATCAAGAAAGAGTAAACCAGATTAAAAATAAGATATCGAATGCTTGTATTGGAGTAGATGTAATTACCGGATTTCCTGGTGAAACGGATGAACAGTTTTTGGACACGTATGAATTTTTACGAGATTTAGACATTTCATATCTACATGTATTTACCTATTCAGAAAGGCCTAATACACCTGCAGCAGAAATGTCAGATAAAGTAGGTGTTTCGATTCGAAATGAACGAACTGCCATGTTGCGCATTCTTTCAGAAAAAAAGAGACGAGCGTTTTATGAATCCCAAATAGGAAAAAAGCGTTCCGTTTTAGTAGAAAAAGAAACAAATCAGGACTCCTTAGTTGGTTTTACTGATAATTATATAAAAGTCCAACTAGATTACAAACCAGAGTTAATAAATAATATTGTTAACGTTCAGTTAGTTGATTTTACTAGAAAAGGGGATATTTATGCTATTCCAATAGACACGTTTATACTTCAGAAAAATAAGCCCGCGGAAATCAGCCAATAATGTAAGAAATCATCCTGATCGTGATAAAATTGGGTCAAACTAATTTCACGACTCACATCCAAAGTAATAGGGCCGATATCAATTCCTAAACCAAATAATGCTCCCAATTGGTAGTCCTCAATGGTGTCATAATTTAGTCCAAAATCATTGTCCTCAATTAACATGGCATAGGTACCCACTAGACCAATCTGAGTTCTCAATTCAAAATGCTCTATGTTAACTAATCGAACGCCACCTTGCAGAGGAACTTTAATGAGATAAACAGATGGAATATTCGTAAACGGATCTAACTGTGGAATAGTTACCAGACTTATCCTATGCAATTCAATACCCGGCCTAAAATAATATAACCCTGGCCACAATCGGCCGGAAATACTTGCATGCCATCCGGTTAAAAATCCCGCACTTCGGTTGACTAAATCATAGTGCGTTTGACCTAAACTGAGTCCAACCCCCACAGCAACACCACTCTGCGCATTTGAGGTTCCACTTAGTCCCAAGACAATGAATAGAAATAAAATTGATTTATTCATATACAAATGTAGGTAATTATCACACCAAGGGAGCCAACAGATCCTTAGAATTCATTTACCTTAGCCCCTAATTAAATAATAGAATGTACCCAGATCTATCCTATATCCTTCATGCCTTGTTTGGAACCGACCCAGACAATATATTTTCTATCATTAAGACCTTCGGCTTGCTGCTTGGAATGGCATTTGTTGCTAGTGGAAGTTTGCTGTACCTAGAATTAAAGAGACGCGAATCCACAGGTCAATTTAATGCAAGAATAGAAAATGTAATTATACACAAACCAATTGGATGGCAGGAAATACTGACCCAATCTGCTATTAATTTTCTACTTGCGTATAAAATCGCTTATATATATTATCATTTTACTGAATTTAGAGCAGATCCTGCCTCAGTGATTTTTTCTTCGAAAGGAAATGGATTGTGGGGATTAATTATTGGAGGGTTAACAGCGGGATATTGGATATATAAAATGAGTCGGGAAACCGATAAAGAATTAAAAAGAGCAGATGTGATGATACATCCTCACCAAAGAGTTTTTGATATTACCGCAGTAGCCGCTTTATCAGGAATTATTGGGTCCAAACTGTTTTCTATTTTTGAAAATTTCGGTGACTTTTTACAAGATCCCATAGGTAATTTTTTTTCAGGAAGTGGGCTGACCATTTATGGAGGATTAATTTTAGCCTTTCTCTGTGTCTCCTGGTATGTTGCCAAAAAAGGATTAAGGCCATTGTATTTTATGGACGCAGCATCCCCAAGTCTAATGATAGGGTATGCGGTAGGTCGAATGGGGTGTCATCTGAGTGGTGATGGGGATTGGGGGATTATCAATGAAATGCCAAAACCAACTTGGTTTTTTTTTCCGGATAATTGGTGGGCATTTTCATATCCTCACAATGTGCTGAATGAAGGGATTAAAATAGAAGCCTGTCAGTGGTTACATTGTATGCAACTGACTCCGCCTGTGTTTCCAACACCCCTTTACGAATCAATTCTGGCGCTTATTATTACAGGAATTTTATGGTTTTTCCGCACAAGAATTCCGTATGCTGGGGTATTGTTTTTTTTGTATTGCTTATTAAATGGAATTGAACGAATATTTATTGAATCTATACGTGTGAATCCACGATATGATATTTTAGGATTAAACCCTTCGTTTGCACAGATCATTGCTTTTTTATTAATACTAACAGGAATAACAGGAATGGTATATTACTGGAAGAAGAAAATTCATTAAATGAATTTGGTAGATTCATAAAAATGTAACAGACATGTTTTCTTAAAATCAATGTTTATTTGAGGCGTGTTTAAAGAAAATTAGTACTGACAAATTATTTTAGTATGTTTAATAAAAAAGTGCAATACAAAACGACAAAAAAATAATCTTTATCGACTATTTAATTTTGAAAAAAGTGGAACTAAATTTATGAAAGGAATCATCTTAGCAGGTGGACAAGGTACACGACTATTCCCAAGTACCCTTGCAGTTAGTAAACAGCTTATGCCGGTTTATGATAAACCCATGATTTATTATCCTCTATCAACGTTAATGTTAGCTGGAATACGGGAAATATTAATTATTTCTACTCCAAATGACCTCCCTTTATTTAAAAAATTACTGGGAGATGGCGCTGACTTGGGAATCCAATTGGAGTATAAAGAGCAGGTCACACCCAATGGTTTGGCTCAAGCATTTGTGATAGGGAAAAAATTTATTGGCAAGGAAAAGGTGTGTTTAATTTTAGGGGATAATATATTTTATGGGCATAAAATTCCGGAATTATTAAGGGAAAGTTCAAATCCTGATGGAGGAATTGTGTTTGCTTATCCAGTTGCCGATCCCGAGCGGTATGGCGTAGTAGATTTTGATGATGATCTTAAAGCTATATCCATAGAAGAAAAACCCAAACAACCCAAATCGAATTATGCGGTACCTGGTATTTATTTCTACGATAATTCGGTCATTCAAATCGCCGAAAATTTAAAACCAAGTACGCGTGGAGAATATGAAATTACAGATGTCAATCAAGAATACTTAAGACAAGGAAAATTAAAAGTAGGCGTTCTGGGAAGGGGCGTAGCTTGGTTAGATACCGGAACGCATGAATCACTCATGCAGGCATCGCAGTTTATTCAAGTCATCGAGGCTAGACAAGGATTGAAAATCGGTTGTATTGAAGAAGTTGCTTTTTTGATGGGTTATATTTCTAAAGCAGATCTAAAAGCGCATGCAGAAAAGTTACGAAAAAGTATTTATGGCGAATACCTTGAAAAACTGGTTAATATGGTATAGTTTATTTGTGACGGTGCGTTATAATTTCATCCACAACGCCTGGATCTAGTAAAGTTGACGTATCTCCAAGTTCATGAATCGCGCCTTCAGCAATTTTTCTTAATATTCTCCGCATGATTTTTCCAGATCGGGTTTTAGGTAATCCTTTCACAACTTGGATTTTATCGGGTTTTGCAAGAGATCCAATTTCCTGAACTACCAAATCCAAAATTTCAATTTTTAAAATATTTATTTCGGTGGGAACTTCTGAGCAAATTATAAACGCATAAATTCCTTGACCTTTTATTTCATGTGGAAATCCAACGACAGCGGATTCAATAATATTTGTATGCATATTGATTACATTTTCCAGCTCAGCTGTACCAAGTCGATGTCCGCTGACATTTAATACATCATCCATTCGACCTGTAATGCGGTAATTTCCATTTTCATCCCGGTAAGCTCCATCCCCTGTAAAGTATTTCCCTTTGTATGTTGAAAAATAAGTCTGTTTGCATCGTTCGTGATCTCTATAAGTGGTTCTCAAAATAGAAGGCCACGGAAATTTAATACAAAGAGCACCTTTTTTATGAGGCTCAAGAATTTCAATCCCATTTTCATCAAGTAAACAGGGTTGTACTCCGGGTAAAGGAAGTGTGGCAAAAGATGGTTTTGAATCAGTGATTCCTGCTAAATTGGAGATCAAAATACCACCCGTTTCAGTTTGCCACCAGGTATCTACAATGGGGCAAATGTTCTTTCCTATATTGTCATCATACCAATGCCAGGCTTCTTCATTGATAGGTTCGCCGACTGTTCCTAACACTTGTAAGCTTTTTAAATCTTTGTGCGTAATGAAATCTACCCCATAACTCATTAGACTGCGAATAGCTGTCGGTGCAGTATAAAAAATATTGACCTTGTAATCATTCACTATATCCCAAAACCGCCCGGCATCAGGCCAACTTGGAACTCCTTCGAAAATCAACGAGCAGGCGCCAACAAGCAATGGTCCATACACGATATAACTATGTCCCGTGATCCATCCGATATCAGCAGTACAAAAATGAATTTGACCAGGTTTGTATTGAAATACATTGACAAAACTATAAGCCGCGTACACCATATATCCCCCACATGTATGAACGACCCCTTTGGGTTTGCCAGTGGACCCCGATGTATAAAGAATAAATAATGGATCTTCAGCCTCCATAATTTCTGCCGTCCTTTCTGTGGCTTTTTCGCGATCTATTAATTTCATTTCTTCAGTCCAATCTAAATCTCTGCTTGCATTCCAAACTATTGGACTCTGGGTTCTTCGATACACGATCACTTTTTGTACAGTTGGACAAGATTCCAAGGCTAAATCAACGATGGGTTTAAGCGGAATTTCTTTAGCACCTCTGAAAGCACCATCACAGCAAATGACCATAGATGCTTGAGCATCGTGGATTCGGTCGGAAATACTCTGGGCGCTAAAGCCGCCAAAAATAACTGAATGGATAGCCCCAAGCCTTGCACAAGCCAACATAGCGATGGGCAGTTGAGGAATCATTCCCATGTAAATACAAATGCGATCACCCTTCTTTATACCATTGTTGCGGAGAATTTCAGCAAACATGCAGACTTGTGCATGTAGTTCTTTATATGTATAAGATGTTTTTTGATCCGTAGGCTGGTTTTGTTCCCAATAAAAGGCAATTTCACTGTCCCGGGTTTTTAAATGCCTATCCAGACAATTTTCACTAATGTTTAATTGCCCACCCTGAAACCATTTTACTTCGTATTCTTCAAAATCCCAGGACAAAACCTTATCCCAATGGCGATTCCATAAGAAATTATTCGCAATGTCAGACCAAAACCCTTCGGGATCTGCTAGGCTTTGCTGGTATTTTCTATGATATTCTTCCAGCGAGGTTATTTGAAAGGGAAATGGCACAGATTTTAAAATATAAGGCAAGTTAATCATAATCAAAATATGCTTAAGAGCTCACTGTTTTAATACACATGAAATCAGCCAGTTTAAAAAACAAAAATATCTTTGTGCTCCATGAGATTATACAAAACAGTCCGAGGCCTTCAAAACTATTTAGATAAGGTCAAATTAACCGGACAAACTGTATCCTTCGTTCCTACTATGGGGGCCTTGCACGAAGGGCACTTATCCCTTATCCGGATTGCTAATCAACAGGCTGAAATAAGCGTGGCCAGTATATTTATTAATCCAAGTCAATTCAATAACATAAAAGATCTCCAAAAATACCCTAGAACGATCAACCAGGATATGGAGCTCCTTAGCCTAGCCGGCTGTAAAGTATTATTCCTTCCAACTATAAAAGAAGTCTATCCAAAAGGATTGGATACTGGATTGGATCTCGATGCAAGACATTTGGAAAACCGGATGGAGGGAGTTTTTAGACCAGGACATTTCAAGGGAATGTTACAGGTAGTCAAGAGGCTACTGGACATTGTTAAAGCTGATATATTGATCATGGGACAAAAGGATTTTCAGCAATTTTCGCTGGTAGCTTTTATGATAAAAGAATTAGGTCTTAAGGTAAAATTAATAATAGCCCCAACTATTAGAGAAATCGATGGACTAGCCATGAGTAGTCGAAATTTAAGACTGAGCCCTAGTATGCGAAAGATAGTGCCGGTGATTTATCAATGTTTGCTTGAAGCGAAGGCAAATCT
>JALYPU010000108.1 GCA_030856215.1 Bacteroidota bacterium | reverse complement strand
CTAGCACAGGAATAGCTGTATTCAAGTCAGCATATAATACATATTGTTGTAATAGCGTTCCGGGAAACGGAACAGGGATATCTTTTTCAGGAGATTGTGATCAGTCTCATCTGAAACATAATATTATGAGCAGCAATAATTATGGACTTCACTGTGGGAGTAATTCGTGGATCGGGCTTCAAAAACTTGGATATTCCAACACCTGGCCCGGATCGGCAGCCAATTTTGAAGCTATACACAATGGATCGGATGATAACATGAGAAATTCACGATTCGATGTAACCTTTGGTCCAAGCGATTTCTTTCCGGATCCACCTCCAAACCCTCCTGATATTTGGTTTGAAACACAACCTGGTAATAATAAGTCCTGTTTATCAGACTTCTCCTGTGCATTACCTCAGCGACCAGACACCATTGGAGATGACGACGATAAATACTTTAGATTCTACAACGACGATGATGTATTGGTAAGCCCAACGGATGAATACACTGCTGACCCCCAAAGCGATTGGGGTATTTATGCAAATGGTCAGAGCTGGAATTCTAAAATTCAGTTGTTGGAAAAGCTGGAGCTGTTTCCAGAATTATTAGGGCAATCCAGTCTTGTGGATTCTTTTCATAACAATAACCAAAGCGGTGTATTGCGCGATTATTATTCTCTTAGACTTGCAATCAGGAAAAGTGCGAATATATCCCAATCATCTTATACAATTTTAAAGAATATTAATAACGGTATCATATCGTCTATAGCTCAAATAGAACTTATTGATGAACAATTATCACAAGCTGGGGCTGATACAGTATCATTGATGAATCAAAGGACAGCAGAACTAAATACTCTTAATAATCTTAGATTGCAATATGAAGCTGAAGCCACAAGCAATGAATCATTAAGAATGTCGGTATTAAATAACCTATACAATCAGGCCTTTATATTGCCTTCTGACAATGCTTTACAAGCAGAAGAAAAAGCAATATCTCTTCATTTGATTCAATACTTGATTCAGGGTAAAGACTATCTGACAACTACTGCACTTTCTAATATTTATATGATCGCAAATCAGTGTATTCATCAGAACTCATATGCAGTTTTGATTGCAAGAATGTTATATCAAAAGGCTATTGAATACGAATTCAACGATGACAGCTTGTGTACTCCTTCACAACCTATAGTTACAAGTACTAAAAATAACGAAATTGAAAATAGGATTAGGCTGTATCCAAATCCTACTAAGAATTGGGTAATCATTGAGAATTTAAACAAAGATGATTCAATTTTAAAGATCGATGTATTGGACATACATGGAAGATACATTCAAAAAGAGTCCAATGGTAAATCATTAGATAAGATTAATTTGAGTACAGCCAATCTAAAGAGTGGAATTTATTTATTGAAGATTGGGTTTTCAAATGACAAGGTTATCTTAAAAAAATTATTGATCGAATGAGCGGAAATACGAAAATAATATTCCTTTTATTAAGCCTACTAAATCATACCGCTGGTTATAGCCAGCGGTATGATTTTAATTGGGTGTTCGGATATGATGGAGGAAAAGGTGATCCAAGATTTGGCACTACCTTAGTAGATTTTAATAGTGGAAATCCTAAAGTTAGCTTTGCACCTCAAGGAAAGCTGGTTATTTTTGAAGCGAATGCTTCTATTTCAGACCAGCATGGAAATCTGTTATACTACACCAATGGCTATGATGTGGAGGATGCTAATTTTAAGAAGGTGCCGGGTGCTACCAATCTTGGGATAAGGTATTGGGATGGACTTGTACAGGATCAAGGTGTGATGTTTTTAAATAATCCTAGTGCAGATTCTGTATTTTATTTATTTTACGTAAATATATTGTTGAACTCTCCTAATTTTTTCATTCAGGATTTAAAATATATTGTAATAAATAATAAGCCTAATTATGTAATTGAAAAAGATACACTCGTTCATGATACATTAAATGGAGGATGCCTTACTGCATGTAAACATGCCAATGGTAGGGATTGGTGGATTGTTTTAAATAAATTGAACACTAATTTATTTTATAAATTTTTATTAACTCCATCAGGAATAAAAAAACTTGAAGATCAAGTAGTAGGCCCTAAAATCATAAATGGAGCAGGGCAAGCTGTATTTTCACCTAATGGGGAATATTTTGC
>JALYPU010000012.1 GCA_030856215.1 Bacteroidota bacterium | reverse complement strand
CCCTAGTCTTGGAGGGTTTGATGTGTTTATGAGTAAATGGGATGGCTCTGAATGGTCAGTGGCGGAAAATATGGGTCTGCCAATTAATTCCAGCACGGATGATATCTATTATAAAATTAATCAAACCGGAGACCAAGGTTTTTTGGTTTCTAATCGGCCTGACGAGGGATCAAAATCTTTAAAAAGCAAAACCTGCTGCGACGATATTTATTTTGTAGAAAAACGAAAATTAGTTTTGGAATTGATCAATATCGTTAAGGATGAATCGGGAAAACCCCTTAAAGGGGCTACTGCTCAATTAATTGATATGGTGGCCGGTAAAGAAGGAGACATTCAGTCTAAATCGAATAATGAAGGAAACCAAATACCTTATTTATTGGATAAAGATAAATCCTATAAAGTAGTGGTATCTAAAGATGGGTATTTCCCCGAAGAGATTCAATTGAATACAGTTGGAATAACAGAAGACCAGAGCTATAAAAGGGAATTTAAACTGCGAATGATGCCTTTAGAGTCTGATGTAGAAATTATAACCATCAATGAAGCCATTCGATTAAATAGTATTTATTACGACTTCGATGATGATAAGATATTGGAAGATGCCAAAAAAGATCTGACGGTGTTATATAATTTAATGATTCAATATCCAGATATGGTCATCGAATTGGGATCCCATACCGATGCCAGGGGTGATGATGATTATAACCAAAAACTTTCCGAGCGCAGGGCCAATTCAGCCAGACGATGGGAGATTGGTAAAGGTATTCATGCAGATCGAATTAAAGCTAAAGGCTATGGAGAAACAAAAATATTGAATCAATGCACGAATGGAGAAGATTGTACTGAGGAAGAGCACCGGTTCAACAGACGGACTGAGTTTAAAATTATTCAAGGACCTACGACCATTCAGGTTAAGAAAGAAGTTTTGAATAAAAAAGCAAAAGGTTCCAAAAGATAGCCCGTAGTATAATAAAAGAGGCTGGTTCGACATTTAGTTTATTCAAGTGTTTTTATTCATATGAAATTTATGATGCTGTCGTATTTGTCTACTTTAATTTGGGTTATTTTCAGTTGTGTTTCAAGCAAGCCAGTAACTGTTCAGCGACAGAATGATTCGCAAGAACGGATTCTATCAGAAACGAGCACTAATTTCCCCAAAATTGTTTTTGATTCTACCAGTTACCATTTTGGAAGTACAAAGAAAGGGGGCATAATTTCTCGTGAATTGTATTTTAAGAATGTAGGCAAAGCGGATTTGGTCATATCTCAAATAAGCGCTTGTGAATGTACGACTCTGGATTGGCCAAGGTTACCCATAAAACCCGGAAAAACTGGCAAGTTATCAGTTAAATATAACAGTAAGGATAAAGAGGGACTTCAAACGGTAGATGTGGATATAATCGCAAATACGCTTCCGGAATTAACCGTGCTGAAGTTTACTGTACGAGTATTTAAGTAAAAGCTAGCCTAAAAAGCAACACCACAGAGATGGAATTAACTCGTTTTCCATTGAATGTCATCTTTTCTTTCATTTGACAAATAATGCTGATTTTTATATATAAAATATTTAATATTATATATTTATTTAATATGTATATATTTCTTTAACAAATTCTTATCATATTAAATATCTTCTTAACGTAAAAGATATTGAGCCTCAATAAGTACTCAGTAGAAACCCTGATTTTTTAAAATAATTCATAAAAAATTAGGAATCAAGGAACCAGGTAATTATCTTCGTGACGTATTCTTCCCTTTGTTCTTTAGGCCATAAAAGGTCTAGTGACTCAATCGCACTACCTGGATTGAGCTTTTGTATTTCCAGGTTTAGATTTAAAAAATATTAGAAAACTATAAAATCTAAACTATCATGAGGCAGATTGATTTATTTTCCGGAAGAATGCTAAGCAGCCTAGTTCTAGCGCTGTTTTTCCTTGGTTCTTGCGCAAAAGATGAAACGTTATTATCAACACAGGCAACTACACTTGCTAAAAACGAAAGTGGAAAAGTAGCTTGGGATTGGATTAAACTGAGTCTAGACTTGAATAAAGTCGCCCCAGGTTATACGGCCCCAATCACTACACGAGCTTTTGCTTACTTAAGTATCGGAATGTATGAATGTACCGTACTAGGAACAGATTCACAAAATTCTTTAGGAGGTCAAATTCAAGGATTGAGTCGCGGACATTTGCCAGCACTTCCAGAATCAGGAGCAGTAAATTGGAGCCTGGTTGTAAATGAGGCAATGTATGTGATGAATCTCCATTTTTATAGGAATACCACTCCTATAACTAAAGAACTCATCCAAAATCTTCATGACACTAATGTGAATAACATTTCAGAGTCTGAAGTTAAGGATGTGATTAGCAGATCAGTTTCGTATGGCAGCCTGGTAGGTAAAGCAATTATAGAGTATTCATTGACAGATGGTCAGGACAATGCATATTTAAATAATTACCCTTCAGACTATATTCCACCAACAGGACAAGGATTATGGGTTGCTCCTAATAACCAGAAAAAACCAATGCTTCCTTATTGGGGCCAAATCAGAACCTTTATGGAGTCAAACGGAGGATCTATTGAAATGAAAGATCCGCCGGTATTTTCCAGCGAAAAAGAAAGCCCTTTTTACGCTTATGCGCTGGAAGTAAGAAACCGAGTTAGGAATCTAAACAAAGCAGAAGTAGAATTTGTAAAATACTGGAATGATGAAAAGAAAGAAGGCTTAAGTCCATCTGGGCATTTATTTTCAATTCTTGTACAAATTTTAGAAAGTCAGGATAAGGATCTTGCTTATACTACACAAGCTTTTGCTAAATTAGGAATTGCTCTTCACGATGCGACCGTAGCTACTTGGAAAATAAAGTATACCTACAATACCATCAATCCAGAAAATTATATTAAATCTTATATTGACCAAAATTTCTTTACGCTAATCAATACACCTGCTACACCGGAATACGCATCCGGACAAGCCTCTTTGGCACATGCAGCCACGGAAGTATTAAGTGAGTTGTTTGGATATAACTTCCCTTTCACAGATAAATCATATGAAAACAGAAAAGACATCGATGGAAGTCCTCGATCTTATAAGTCCTTCCAACATATGTCAGAGGAGGTGACACTTTCTAGTTTATATGGTGGCATCCACTTCCGATTTAGCTTGGAGGTAGGAAGTCAACAAGGTTCCATTGTTGGTCGCAATGTAAATACCTTGAAATTCTAAGTCTATAATAATCAAAATAATTTGATAGGTCCTGGGTCATACTTGATTCGGGACTTTTTTTTTAACCCAATTTAAGAGTTTCCACTCTTCTTAAGACTCCAGCATTCTGATTTTACGTTAACTAATTCCAGGAATAAGTTAAAAATCAAACTCTAGGGTTTTAAGATTATTTTTACAATTTTCAGTAAAATAAATTCATGTCTTCATTTTGCCATTTACATTGCCATACTCAGTATTCCTTATTGGATGGGGCTACTGATATCCATGCCATGATGACGAAGGCCAAGAAGGATGGGATGCAAGCCGTAGCACTTACAGACCATGGTAATATGTTTGGGTGCATTGACTTTGTTAACGAGGCAAAAAAGAACAAACTAAAGCCTATTCTTGGATGTGAATTTTATATGGTTAAAGATCGCCGGAGGCAAAGTTTTCTTAAATCTTCTGGTGAAAAAGATGCACGGTTTCACCAGTTACTCTTGGCTAAAAATCAAATAGGCTATGAAAATTTATCCAAACTTTGTTCATTGGGTTACATTGAAGGGTTGTATGGTAAATTTCCGCGGATCGATAAGGAACTTTTAGTACAATATCACGAAGGATTAATTGCGACCAGTTGTTGTATTGGGGCAGAAATTCCTCAAGCAATCATTCATGGACGAATGGATGAAGCCGAAACATTATTGAAATGGTGGTTGGATATTTTTGGAGAAGATTATTATATAGAAATTCAAAGACAGCAAGGAAATACTAATATAGATGGATTAGGAATTAGCCAGGAACAGGTTAATCAACATCTCCTCATATTGGCTCAGAAATTTAATGTTAAGGTGATTGCCACCAATGATGTTCACTATTTAGATCAGGAAGATGCGGTTTCGCATGATATATTGCTTTGCATCAATACGGCAGCTAGCGTAGAGGATGAAGATCGATTTAAGTTCAGCAGTTCAGATTACTTTTTTAAGACTTCGCAAGAAATGAAACACTTGTTTCATGATATCCCTTTTGCTGTTGAAAATACGCTGGAGATTGCAGATAAATCATTTGAACCTAAATTGGATCGCGATATTTTAATTCCTTCATTTCCAATTCCCCATGGGTACAGCGATCAAGCTGAATACCTAAAGTTTTTAGTGTATGATGGAGCCAAGAAACGATATGGTAGCTTGACCGAAGAACTAAAAGATCGGTTGGATTTTGAACTTCAGGTAATTATCAAAATGGATTTTGTTGGTTATTTCTTAATAGTTCAGGACTTTATTATAGCGGCTCGGGAACTTGGTGTAAGCGTTGGACCGGGCAGAGGATCCGCTGCAGGATCGGCGGTAGCTTACTGCCTCACCATTACCGATATTGATCCTATAAAATACAAACTGCTTTTTGAGCGATTTCTCAACCCTGAACGAGTCAATATGCCAGATATTGATATTGATTTTGACGACCGTGGAAGAGACAAAGTTTTAGATTATGTGGTAAAAAAATATTCCAAACAGCAAGTAGCTCAAATCGTAACCTTTGGTACCATGGCTGCGAAAAGTTCCATACGAGATGTTGCCCGAGTAAAAAGATTAGATCTACCTTCTGCTGACCGACTAGCCAAATTGGTTCCAACGAGACCCGGAATCTATCTCAAAAACTTGTTGGATCTAGAAAAAAATATACCTGACGAACTCAGTCCCGATGAAAAAATAAAAGTTCAGGAGTTGCGCAGCATTTCAAAATTACAAAACCTCGAAGGGGATGTACTCCGGACAGCTAAAAAATTGGAAGGGTCCGTTCGAAATACAGGCGTGCACGCATCTGCTGTGATTATTGCACCAGACGACATTATGAAATTCATACCCGTCTCCACAGCAAAAGATACCGAACTATGGGTAACTCAAGTAGAAGGAAATGTCATAGAATCTACGGGGCTGCTTAAAATGGACTTTTTAGGATTGACTACATTGTCTATAATCAATGATTGTCTCAAAAATATTGAAAAAAGACACGGACCTGACAAGCTTATTTCTTTAAACGATATTCCGTTGGATGATAAACCAACCTTGGAGTTGTTTCAAAAAGGTCAAACCATAGGCTTGTTTCAGTTTGAGTCTGAAGGTATGCGAGGGCATTTGCGAAATTTGAAACCGAATAATATTGAAGATATTATTGCAATGAATGCCTTGTTCCGACCAGGACCAATGGCTTATATTGAAGAATTCATTCAACGCAAACATGGAAGAGTACCCGTAAACTATCCTCATGAATGGTTGGAGGACCTATTGAAACCTACTTATGGTATCATGGTGTATCAGGAACAGATCATGCAGGCTGCCCAAATTATGGCAGATTATTCATTAGGTGAAGCGGATTTACTGCGCAGAGCCATGAGCAAAAAGAAGAAAGACGAGATGGAAACCTTTAGCGCTTCATTTATTGAGCGTGCGAAAGTGAAAGGTATTGATGAATTGAAAGCCAAAGAGATTTTTGATACCATGGCAAAGTTTTCATCCTATGGTTTTAATAGATCTCATGCGGCTGCATATAGTATACTTGCGTTCCAAACCGGATATTTAAAATCCAATTATCCTGCTGAATTTATAGCGGCAGTTTTGACGTCGAATAAAAATAATACGGATTCACTGAGCCAATATTTGAACGAGGCCAAGATGATGAAACTTAAAGTATTAGGCCCGGATATCAATGAAAGCGAACAAGAATTTACAGTTAATGAAAAAGGAGAAATTCGATTTGGCTTATCAGCGCTAAAAGGAATTGGCGAAGGTCCCGTGGAAGATATTCTGGAAGAACGAAGAAAGAATGGTTACTTTTTGGATTTTACCGATATGATTAAAAGGTTGAATTATAAATCTTTTAATAAAAAGGTTATTGAAAGCTGCGTATTAGGTGGAGCTTTTGATAATTTCAACATGGTCCACCGCGCTCAGTATTTCGCTCCGATGGATAAATATGAATCGTATATCGAGTATATGCTCAAATGGGGAAGCCATTATCAGCATTCCTTGGAGCACTCGCAGGCTTCTTTATTTGGAGAATTAAAAGAATCAGATATCGAGATTCCTGCTCCTCCCAAATGTGAGCCATGGACCTCCATTTATAAACTTAGCAAGGAATTGGAAATAGCGGGTATTTATTTAAGCTCACACCCACTGGATGATTATAAAAAAGAAATGGCTATTGTTCCATCTTGCACGTTAGCAACTATTGATTTTTTTAAACAAGAAAAAGTCCAGGGTAATAAAATTAGAATTTGTGGATTGGTCATGGATTGTCAACACCGTACAAATCAAAAAGGAGAAGGTTTTGCAATATTTAAAATTCAGGATTACGATGGAAGCCTAGAATTAAGGATATTCAAAGAAAATTATTTGAAATGGAAAAATCTGATTGAGCCTGGCACCTCCTTGATGATCGAAGGTATCTATGAGAAGAATACCTGGAAACAAAATTCTGAAGATTGGGAATTTAGAATTTCCAATATCATGCTACTTTCTTCTTCATTAAATTATTTTGTTAAAAAGATTAATTTATTTTTTCCTATTCAGTCGATTTCTGCGCAAATGATCAAAGACCTTGAGTCTATTTTGAAAAGCAATAAAGGAACCTTACCGTTGAACATTCAAGTGTTCGACGAACCTCGCGAATATAAATTGGACATGATATCAAATAGGAGAAAAGTAGTCATAAATAGTGAGCTATTGCTGAAACTGGAAGAAATGGGCATATATTATTCTTTGAATTAATAAATGGTTAAAACTAGCATGAGAATAGGATTAAATTCTGTAAGAAATCTGAATGTTATAGGCTTTATTTTTATTTTATTTAATATCCAAGCCCAACAGATTGAAGATCTTACTGTCGATAAAGAAGTAATGATATTTTTAAAAAAGAATTTTAAAGAGTTACAGAATTTTCAATTAGGATTATATACACCTGAAGAGGATAATCAGGTGTATTTGGATTCTATTGAATATTCTCCTTGGCTTGTGGCAGATTTTAATAATGATGGATTAGATGATTTATTTGTAGCTGGTCGTATTAAAAAAGAACCGGTTTGCTATTTAATCATTGACAGAATTGATGATGGAAAATCGGAAGAGTTAGTAGATGGCGATGAATTTGTAGATGATGTTGCCAAGGAGGACGAATCTGTGGATGCTGAAACATTGGAAAGTAAAAATGATTCAAATGCCGAACAAGAAAATATTAAAGTTGGCAAAAAGGAAAAGAAAAAGAAGCTCAAAGAATCTGAGAAAGAAAATACTATTGATGACGATGAATTTGTAGATGATGATACAGATAAACCGGAAGATAATGAAGAAGCTGAGGAAGAAATGTCTGAAACAGACAAGTTGGTAGCCGAGATTCGCCAAAAAGAGAATGAGAAAAGAGAAAAAAAACTGAAAGAAGATAACAAAAAGCTGCAAAAGGAGTCGGAAAAAATAGAAAAGGAACGAAGAAAAGCTGCAGAAAAAGAACAAAAAGAAAAGCAAAAAACAAAGCAAGATGAACAGAAATATCTTGATGGTTTGTTTGGCAAGGAAGGCAGTGAAACTAATTATAAAAAGCGATCTCCTTCAGACTCTAAAGCTCCTTTTTCATTGTTTCCTGTTATTCCAAAGAGAATTCAGGCTGATTTCCATATTCCGCAGATTGAAGAGACCCGCTCTAATCAATTGATTGTGTACAAACAATTTACCACCGAACAAAAAACAATTGTAAAAAAAGGTGTACCAGTTAAAGAGCCAAAGTATTTTAGTGATTACTATAAAATGGGTTTTGTTCGAAAAGATACTTTTGTATTCCATTTAGATAATATTGTGGAGTATAACCCAAAACCTAAAGTATCCAGTATAAAGTTTGTACAAATACATCATTATTGTCAGCATGGTGCCTGTCCTGATTATAAAGTAAAAGTTGATTCAAGTGGTGTTATGATACTTCAAAATATCAAGAATACCGAAAAGGAAACGGGTTATTATAAAGCCAGGTGCCCGAAAGAAACGGTAAAGGAAATTTTTGATTTAATTAAATATTTAAAACTCTCAAGCAACGACCAAACATTTGGCGAAAGTAGTGCCGATGAAATGCTTACTCTTTTCGTAGAAATGAATGAAGGAAAGCCCATTAAAATTGTTGATTATTCTCTGGCGGGTACATATGGGTTAGAAAGTCTTTATGATAAAATTTTAAAGCTATATAGTGAAGTGGAATGGATAAAATTTTAAGACTTCGATTTTTTTAGCATCGAATATGTTTATTTTATACATATATTTTAACGTTCCTTCGCAGTCAATCATTTAAATAAATGAGCGGATGGCGGCTAAATAAATATGAGGAAGTCTTGGAATATATGTATCGAACGCTACCTATGTTTCAAAGGGTAGGTAAAGCAGCTTATAAAAAAGACCTGACAAACAGTCTGGCTTTATCAGATCATTTATCTGCTCCTGAAAAATCATTCCCATCCATTCATATTGCAGGGACAAATGGCAAAGGTTCTGTGTCTCACATGATTGCAGCTATATTACAAGCACATGGGTTTAAAACAGGGTTGTACATTTCACCACATTATAAAGACTTTAGAGAGAGAATAAAAATTAATGGTGAGTATATCGAAAAGGAAAAAGTGGTCGAGTTTATTTCTCAACATGTAGAGATCATAGAAAAAATTCAGCCCTCATTTTTTGAAATTGCGGTAGCCATGGCTTTTGACTATTTCTGTAAAGAAAAAGTGGATATAGCTGTTATTGAAACAGGATTGGGTGGTCGATTGGATTCTACTAATATAATCAACCCACTTTTAAGCATTATTACAAATATTTCCTGGGATCACAAAGATATATTAGGGAATACCTTGAAGAAGATAGCCAAAGAAAAGGCAGGTATTATCAAAGATTTTAAACCGGTGATCATAGGCAGGAAACAAAAACAAACCGATAAAGTATTTATTTTAAAGGCAGCTCAAAGTCATTCTGCACTACATTTTGCAGAGGAATTAGTAGACCAAAAAACATATTATGACGAAAATGGAATAGATGAAATCCGGTGGAAATTTAATAATCAAGAGATCATAATTCATCCGGAGCTGCAGGGAATTTATCAAACAGAGAACATTCGTTGTGCCATCGGCGCCATGTATTTATTAGAGCAAATTCATTTTCTTAAACTAATTCCAGTAAAATTAAAATACGCGCTTGAGCATACTCGCGAGTTAACCAAAATTATAGGACGTTTTCAATGGTTATCTCAATCACCAAAAGTACTTTGTGATAGTGCTCATAATGAAGATGGATTGCATTTTTTATTTAAACAAATCGGCGGCATACCCTATAATAATCTCCATATTGTATGTGGATTCGTAAAGGATAAGTCGTTAGATAAGATTCTAAAGCTTTTCCCAGTTCATGCCGACTATTATTTTACCCAAGCAAAAATACCCAGGGCTTTAGATTCGGAAAACTTAGCTGAGCAAGCTGGACATTTCGGATTAAATGGGAAAGCCTATAAAAGTGTTGCAGGTGCTTTAAAAGCAGCCAAAAGAAAAGCTTTAGCAAATGATTTAATATTAATTACAGGAAGTATTTTTGTTGTTGGTGAAATTTTATAATGGAAAATTGTTCCAATACAGGATCATGTAAATATTTTTATGGAAAAAGTTAAACGAATAGTAGTTGGGCTTTCTGGCGCAAGTGGTAGTATTTATACAAAAGTATTATTAGATAGTTTAAAATCCATTGGAGGTCTTCAAGTAGGAATTATTCATAGCACAAATGCATTGATCAATTGGGATTTGGAGATTGCTGATGTTAAGTTAACAGATTATCCGTTTACAATTTATAACAACAAAGATTTCATGGCTCCCTTCGCTTCAGGTTCGGCCAATTGGGATGCCATGATCGTTTGTCCTTGCTCTGCAGGTTTTTTAGGTCGAATGGCCCATGGCGTTTCCAGTGACCTGATGGGACGAGCGGCTGATGTAATGTTGAAAGAGCGAAAAAAATTAGTATTAGTTCTTAGGGAGACACCGCTTAGCCTAATACACATTGAAAACATGAGAACGGTAACACTAGCAGGCGGTATCATATGTCCGGCTATTCCGTCTTTTTATTCAAAGCCAGAATCTATGGAACAATTGGCGTCCACTGTTTCGCATAGAGCTTTACATTTAGCTGGGATTGAGGTTCCTTCTTTTAAATGGAATACACAGTAAATTTTATTCTCAATAATTAGTGTTAAATTATTTTTGGTGATAATTACCTCACGTGCTATTTTAAAATAGATAATTTATTTTATTTAACTTATTTCATTAAACCTACTCTCATAATTATAGTCTATTAATTGTATTAAGAACATAGCAAATTGATGTAGACTTAATATAATTATTATTCTTATTTAAGAATTGAATATTGTCGGTGCAAATTATTATTTGTCATCTTGAATGGTTATTGATTAAAATTTATTTATTAATATTAAAATTCGTTTCTATGAAAGTGTTCAAAAGTTTGGTTTTATTTTCTTTAGTAGTTTTTGCGATTTCCTGTACCAGGGAAGATGCAGTCATAGATGAGAGCGATAACTTGGAAAGCTATGATTTGAATGAAGAATTATTGGCATCAGCCATTTATGAGGGCAACGATCAACGTGCTGCGTCCAGGGAACGGCCAAGACATCCTGCTGGTAAGGCTATGCTCATAGTGTTTACAGATCTACCTCAAATAGCACAGGTCTATTTGTTGACTAACACCGACACCAATAAAATTAATAAGATTATCAAAATTACCCGAAAAGATGGCACCATAGGTTATGCTGTCGCAATGGAGGATCGGATTTATTTCTGCTTTGATGCGGTTGGAAATCTTTTACAACCAGCTAAGAAACTACATAAAGAAGAAATCGAACTCTCATCCTTACCACTTCTTGTTCAGGAGTATCTGGATTCTAAAGGTGCCACAGTAAAGATTGCTCATATTTATAAATTGACGGGCCCTAATGGTAAATTCTTTTATGTAATACGCTTAGAAAATGGATTTGCACTATTTTTTAATGAAGCAGGCGAAAGAATTAAAACCCCGGTATTATTTAAAAGAAGAAAGTAACTATAATTTCTGGCTTGTTTTGAAGAAGGTGAAATTAACGAAGGTTGATTTCACCTTTTAATATGATATTATTCGCTACCAATGAATTTGTCTTTTTGATGCCGTATTAAAAAATTAATGTACTTCAATTTCACCTACAAATAACCACGCTTTATGACCAGCTCCTGGTTTGCCATCTTCAATCTCTCCATAATTTTTAATGATCAATTTTACATATCGCCATTTCTCAGTATTCTTAAAAAAGAATTCAGGTTCAGCATACGCCTCTTTTCCTGGGGTATATTTCTCAGAATGAATTAACTCAAATTTGTTGGAGTCATTGGATCCATAAATTTCAATTTCTTTCGGGGCATAAATCCAAGAACCCGGCAGGTGGTAAAACTGAATGGAAACATTTGTTAGATCAATAGGCTTTTCGAAATCAATAATTCCTTCGAAATCTTTCCCTTCCATACCTGTCCATTCTTTTCCTCCATATTTTGTGGAAGGTGCATTTAACCCATTGATTAAGGATTGAGCGCCCCCATGAAAATATTTTTCTGCAGGAGCATGTATAAGTTGGATACTTTTTCCTGCTGCTTTATGATGGTTGTAATCTATACTGAGTGATTTACCCAAACTTTTATCTTTCATTTGATACCAGGCTTTAAATCGTATGGTTTTATTTAAATGAAATGTGTCTTCATAAACATATTCCTGAATATAATCTCCATCCTTTTCCATTTCCAAAAGAATTTTTCCTGGAATGGGCGGTCTTACAAATACTAGGTAATTTTCTCCCTGATGGCTATAAGTTCTAATATCCAGATCCCCTATAGTGTTAGCTATATTTAATTCATTTTTACTGAACCATGGATAATGTACTAAGAGACGTCCAAGGAAATCTTTATAACTCTTTTTGTTTTTAGCCGACCAGTTAACTTCCGCCAAAGCAATGGCCCGGGGATAAGTCATATAAATTACCTTATTTTCGTCTTCCATGTATTCTGTCCATACATTTCCTTGCGATCCAAGTATATATCGATGATTTTCTACAGGCAAATTTGCTGGGATGGGATCAAAGGAATATACTTTTTCTAAACTGGTATGTCCACCTATCGCGAGAGGTTCATTTGCGGAAGCACTTTGATAATGATCAAAATAACAATGAGTTCCAGGTGTCATGATGACATTATGCCTTAATTTTGCAGCTTCAATCCCCCCTTTTGTACCCCTCCAGGACATGACAGTTGCGTTTGGAGCCAGGCCGCCTTCTAGAATTTCATCCCATCCGATCAGCCGTTTCCCCTTTTTTTTAACAAAGCGTTCAACTTCCCTGATAAAATAACTTTGTAATTCTTCGTCAGACTTAAGATTGTTTCGGCGCTTGACCGATTGACACTGTTTACATTTACTCCATTCTGTTTTTGGACATTCATCTCCTCCTACGTGGATATATTTTCCAGGAAATAAATCACAAACTTCATTAAGAATCTCTTTCACAAACCATAACGTGGTATCCTTTGTACAGAACACCTCATTAAAAACACCCCATGTGTTTGCAACTTGATAAGGTCCCCCGGTACAACCGAATTCAGGATAAGCAGCTAATGCTGCAGAGGAATGTCCAGGCATTTCAATTTCTGGAATGATTTCAACGTATCGTTCTTTCGCATATTGAATCACTTCTTTTATTTCTTCCTGAGTATAATACCCATCATACAGTACGGAATCATACACAGCAGGTCGATTACTGTAGTGTCCGATTAATGTTGAATTTCGAATGCTACCTTTTAATGCGAGCTCTGGAAATTTTTTTATTTCAATTCTCCATCCCTGATCATCCGTCAAATGCCAATGAAAATAATTGTATTTAAAACGGGACATTAAATCAATATATCGTTTGATAAAATCAATAGAAAAGAAATGCCTTGCGACATCTAAATGTAACCCTCGATAAGAAAATCGGGGTTCATCTTCGATTATTATATAGGGCAATAACACATTTCCAGTTTCTTCATCTCGTTTACCCAATTCTTTCATTTGCATGAGCGTCTGCAGTGCATAAAAAATACCTCGTTCTTGTGAAGCTTCAACGCGAATACCCGATTTGCTAATTTGTATTTTGTAATATTCAGGTTTATCAGGATTTTCTTTAAGCCAGAGTATAATAGATTTTTTTGTGGTAGACTTTGGCATCGCAGAAGCCATCATCTTTATTCCAGTTGCTTCGCTCCAATGAACAAATTGTTCAGCTAATTTTTTCATCTCCGCATTTTTGACGGGATATACGATGGCATTTAAATCATGTAATGTAAAATATCCCGCTGCAAATGTGCTGTGGAATGGCAATGGGATAACTGGGACAAAATGGGCGTTTTGACTAAAACTTACTTGCCAAAAAAACAAGTAACAAAACAGAGCAATACAATTTTTCATGGAGCTAAATTTCAAACGTTGGAAGATAAGCTGGTTTTAGTCTGGTATAACGCAAAGAGCTTTGTTTTGTTTTTTACTATATATAATTCCAGGATACTATTCCAATTAAATTATGTATTATATATTTTGATAATATAAATCCCATAGTATGTTTTTGGTTTGAATTTTCTAAATCTTGAGAATTCTACTGTTTGTCGTAGTTTTGCACTTCAAATAATTTAAAATGTTTACGATACCAATTTATCTGAAACTTGCTTTAATTTTTATTTTATTAGTAGGAGGAACCATCTTGGCTTTTGTGTATGGCTTTTGGTATGCCTTCCCATTTTTATTAATAGGACTAGGTTTATTGTTGAGTTATATCCTCTTAGGAACTATACAATCTTCTGCTCAATTGATGCAAAAAACCGACTTTGAAGCCTGCGAGAAACAATTAAATCTTACTTTAAACCCCAAGTGGCTGTATGTTACTAATAGAGCATATTATTATTTAATTAAAGGTTCAGTCGCCATGCAGCGAAATCAACCTGATGATGCAGAAAGATGGTTCTCCAAAGCCAAATCGTTAAAACTTCCCACTGACAATGAAAAAGCCATGATCCTTCTTCAAATGATTGGGATCCATATCCAAAAAAACCGTTGGACGCAAGCCAATAATGCTTACCGGGAATTGAAATCATTGAATTATTCACAGGATTTGTTTAAAGATCAGGTCAAAATGATTGATGAAGCCATTAAACAGCAAGGTAAAGTCAGAATGGCGGGTCAAATGGATCATCGAATGATGTTCAAACCGGGAGGAAAAAGGCGCATGCCCAGAATGAGATAAAATAGTATAAAGGCTGCAAAACTTCTTTTTTATTTAAGGTTTTTGGTGTTTCCACCTCTTGTGTGTCCAAAGCCAATCACCAGGATTTTGTTTTACGGTTTGTTCTAATTTTGTCATGTATTCTTGCGTAATTTCACCTTTGGTTCGTTGGAGAATGTTTTCTTCTAATAAAATAAACTCAGCTAAATAATTTCCACGGGAGGTTCTATGTATATCAAAAAAGAAAACTGGCAATTCATATCGGTGCGCATATTTTTCCATTCCATGTAAACAGGCAGTATCTTGACCCATAAATTTAACCCATATGGCTTCTTTTGCATTGGATGGATTCTGATCTGACATAAGTACAATCAATTTTCCTTTTGGAATCTCATCAATCATCATGCGGGTCTCCTCTGTACTAAAAAGTTGAATGCCACTCAAGGCTCTGCGGGCTTTCATATCCTTCTCAATACGAGGATTATTGATTCTTTTGTAAATGCCGATAGATTTGCCAGGAAAATTGAATCCAAACGCTAGTACCCCCCATTCCCAATTAGCAAAATGGCAAGGTGCCACAATCACACTTTTACCTTTATTTAGATACTCATCTATAATGCGTTTATTTTTATAAGGATATCTATTTAAAATTTCCTCTTTTGACATAGATAATCCTTTAAGTCCTTCTAGAAGAATGTCAGAAATATTTTTATAGATGTTGGAAATGATTTTTCGTTTTTCATGCGACGATAATTTTGGAAAACAACGGTCTAAGTTTGAATCAACCACGGATCTTCTATAACGGATGATATATTGAAGAAAATTTTTTACAATGTCTGATTTTAAATACAAAATACTAAATGGTAAATATTTAAAATACCAGAGGATCATACGGTAGATGTAATAAATAAGCATTATTTTGTATCTCGTAATATGAATCTAATTTTCGAAAATTCCAATACAAAGATGCTATAATGATAGAAAGATTTGGACAAATTATACTTCTTTCAATTTTATTTATTGGTCACTCAGCTCATTCACAATATTGGTCTTACGTAAATCCATTTATTGGCACAGATGCTCATGGCCATACTTTCCCGGGACCCACCTATCCTTTTGGGATGGTTCAACTTAGTCCAGATACCCGGCTTACAGGTTGGGATGGTTGTTCGGGCTATCACTTTTCCGATTCTATTATTTATGGATTTTCACATACCCATTTATCTGGCACTGGAGTACCTGATTATTGTGATATTCTTTTAATGCCGGGTAATGGAACTGCTTATTTTGAGAATGGTTTAAATAATCAGGCGGGTTATTCCAGTAAATTTAAAAAAAAATCAGAGAAAGCTTTTGCTGGATATTATGAAGTATTTTTGGAAAAACCACAGGTGAATGTAAAGTTGACGAGTACTTTACGAACTGGCCTTCATGAATATACTTTCTTAAAGAATATACAGCCCTGGATAATTATTGATTTGCAGCATAGGGATCAATTGTTGCGTGGAGAATTGGATGTAATTTCTGCGAAGGAGCTTAATGGGTTTCGAATTTCATCCTCCTGGGCTGAAGAACAACATATTTATTTTTCCATGCGTACATCTATTCCCTTTTACAAAACCCAATGGAATAAAGATTCAACAAAATGTATTTTATTTTTTAAAAGACCCAAGTCTGGTAAAATTTTGGTACAACTGGCTATTTCTCCTGTGGACATTAAAGGAGCAGAAAATAACTTGCAGGCTGAATGGATTAATTTTAATTTTGAAAAAGCGCTAAAACAAAATCAGCATGCATGGGAAGAAATGCTCAGTCGAATTCAAGTTACCAGTGATAACAAAAGAGACCAGACTATTTTTTATTCTGCACTATATCATTGTTTGATCCATCCGAATGTATATCAGGATATTGATGGACGATATCGTGGCATGGATAATAAAATACATACAGGTGATGTTCATAATCCTCGATACACGGTATTTTCCTTATGGGACACATATCGTGCCGCACATCCATTATACCAATTAGTTTATCCAGATTACAACATTCAATTTGCAACAACTATGTTGGGCCAGTTTAAGGAAAGTAAACGGTTACCAGTATGGGAATTAGCAGGAAATGAGACATTCTGTATGATAGGTAATCATTCCATTCCAGTTTTGGTGAATGCGTATTTAAACTCACCCGACCAATTTAATAAATCAGAATTCATCTCCGCGATAGAATCTACATTTGATAAAGGGTATTCGAATATACCGTCCTTCTTAAATGGCTTTATATCCATTCATGAATCTGGGGAATCTGTTTCAAAAACGATTGAAAATTCACTTGATTTTTATTCGTATGGTTTATTATTTTCTGGTGAAAAAATAAGCGCACATAAATTTGATATAAATGCATCTAAGTATTATAAAAATATGTACAACCCACATACTGGATTTTTCCAGGCGAAATGGAATCATAAATTTGTGACACCTTTTGATCCGTTAGAAGTTAATAACCACTTTACTGAGGCAAATGCGTGGCAATATGTTTTTGGGGCGCACCATGATGTTCAGGGTATGATGGAATGTTTTTATCCTGGAGCTATGGGAGAAACAGAAAACGATATTCAACTAAAACGCCAAATGGAATTTGAAAAAAAACTTGATTTACTTTTTAGCACTACTTCCAAAATGACTGGACGAGTTCAATCAGATATCACGGGGTTAATTGGCCAATATGCGCATGGTAACGAACCTAGTCATCATGTACCCTACCTTTATAATTTTGCAGGGAAGCCTAACAAAACCCAAGCAATGGTTTCACGAATTTGTAATGAACTTTACTCTGACCAACCAGATGGATTATGTGGAAATGAAGATTGTGGTCAAATGTCTGCTTGGTATGTATTTAGTAGTTTAGGCTTTTATCCTTTAAATCCAGTGGATACATTTTTTGAATTGGGTATTCCAAAATGGAATGAGGCCAAATTACTCATACCGGGAAAGAAGCCCATTCGCATTTCTTCGGATAAGATGCAGGGTAATAAATATGTATCACATACCTATCTCAACGGAAAGCCGTTGGGACACCAATTCAAATTAAATTATGGAGATCACCTCAATTATACGTTAACAAATATAGCTGCGGATCAACGAATTGATATTATACAAGATCAGCATGATAAGGATGATTATAACTGTTTACCATTTCTTAAAACGGGAGACCGAATATTTAAAGATAGCACACGTATTGAATTTGGGATTATTGATTTAAAAAACCAAATAGAATTTAGAAAAAAATCAACATTGAATGAGATTCAAAAATTTCAAGCGCCATTTTATATTCAAGAAAATGACACGATTAGTTTTCGGGCGTATAAGTTGAATTCGAATGGAATAAGATCTGGTTCAACACCTTGGGTTGACAGTTATTTCTCCAAACACAATAAAGGTCAACATTTAAAATTGTTTACTCGATACGCTCCTGAATATGCTGCGGGAGGTGATGAAGCACTATTGGACGGGCTAGAAGGAAGCCTTGATTTTTATGATGGATTTTGGCAAGGCTTTCGAGGGACAAATATTATAGCTGAAGTCACATTGGACAGTGCAAAAGTTTTACAGAGCATCCGTGTTGGTTGTCTTCAAGATCAAAAATCATGGATCATGATGCCTAGTGTGGTTAAATTGTATGCTAGTTTAGATGACGCACCCTTTGAATTAGTCGCAACGCTAGACCATTCAATAAACCCATTGGATGTGAATAAAAGGATCCATCATTTTATGTATTCGAAACCATTATTTTGCAAGAAAGTAAGACTACAACTCATTTATCCTGGACATTTACCCACAGGGCATCCGGGGGCTGGGGAAGAAGCCTGGATTTTTGTGGACGAGATAAAAATAGATTAACATGAAAAAAAGAAGGACATTTATTAAGCTTACGGGTTTAAGCCTGTTAGCTAGCTATTTTAACCCTTTAAAAACAGAGGCTTCAGAAGTTCTTTCTATGACCAAAAAGAATGTCCCTCTTCTTACCATAGCTACCTGGAAAAATCTAAAAGCCATAACAGCTGCCAGTCAAATTTTAAAAACCAATGGCGAAGCCTTAGATGCGGTGGAAAAAGGAGCGATGCAGGCAGAAGCTGATCCGGACGACACTTCGGTAGGATATGGAGGATTCCCTGACAGAGATGGTCACGTAACATTGGATGCTTGTATTATGGATCACCTTGGGAATGCTGGATCTGTTATGTTTTTAGAGAGTATCCTCCATGCGGTATCTGTTGCTCGGAAAGTCATGGAAAAAACGCCTCATGTTTATCTAGCTGGAAAAGGCGCTTTGGACTTTGCATTACAGGAGGGTTTTAAAAGCGAAAACTTATTGACGGAGAAGGCACAACATGCTTTAGAGCAATGGCAAAAATCAGCTAAATACAGTCCCAAGGTCAATCAAGAACGCCATGACACCATTGGGATATTGGCTTTAGACAAAAAAGGGAGACTGTCTGGAGCATGCAGTACGTCAGGTTTAGCATTTAAAATGCATGGTCGGGTGGGAGACTCCCCCATGATCGGGGCAGGACTATTTGTGGATCCATTGGTAGGTGCTGCTACTGCTACAGGTTTAGGGGAAGCTGTTATCAAGAAGGTTGGAGCATTTTCCATAGTAGAGATGATGAAGCGGGGTGTATCTCCTCAAAGAGCCTGCGAGTTAGCCATAAAACGACTTTTAGAGATAAAAACATCCGAAGAGTTTCAGGTCGGATATATTGCAATGAATCGAAAAGGAGAATATGGTGCCTATAGCCTACGTCCCGGCTTTCAATATACCATTGGGAGAGAGAATTCAATAGAAGTTTTCGAATCAGAAAGCTTTTATTCTTAAATATTCCAATTTTCTTCAATTAGTTCATTATAATTATAGTGTATTTATAATATGCTATACGTCAATAGTTTATATGTAATAATATAAAAATTTTGTCGCCCTGCACCCTTATTGTTCATTATATATTATTAATTTTTATAAAGTTTTGGCATTGATTTTGCTTTATACCGGCAGAATTGGAAATAACGAGCCAAGACTTACATGAGCAGTGTCAGAATCGGAGTAGTTGATGACCATACTTTATTTAGAAAAGGATTGGTTAGAATTTTGAATCAGTTAACTGATGGTCAAGAGTTTCAGCTAGTGTTTGATACCGATTCAGCCAAAACAGTTCTTATGAAAAGGGACGATATTGATCTTCTTCTTCTGGATCTAAATCTCCAGGGCCAGGATGGTCTCGATCTAATCTCTACTTTAAAAGAATTGCGAAGCGACCTTAAGATTTTAGTCATTAGCATGTATGTCGATGATAAAATAATAAGAGATGCGCTCAAAAGAGGTGCCGATGGGTACCTCACAAAAAGTACTGATGAAGAAGAACTACTGCTTGGAATTCGGGAAGTATTAGAAGGCAAGGTTTTCCTTGGGAAAAATGTAAGTCTTTCTAAAAATATCCCCTTCAAAAAGTTACCATCTGAGGCCGTAACCCGCTTCAATGTCCAGCAAAAATTAACCCGCAGAGAGCAGGAAATTTTGATGCTAATTGTTCAGGGTAAATCTAATAAAGACATGGCATCGGAACTCTTCATAAGTAAAGATACGGTGAGTGTTCACCGAAAAAATCTGATGAGAAAATTAGGTGCAAAAAGCATCATCGGATTGATCAAAGTAGCACATGAATTTAATCTGATATAATCCCCCACCTTCAGATTGATCCATACTAAACAGTCAATATTTATTGGATAGCGTGAGCTAACCGTATTTTATAATTAAAAAAGATAATGTATTACTTAAGTCCTTTAAACCGATTATTTATGAGAAAGGAATTTTCTACCATCGAATCTAAACTGCTGAGCCTAAAAAGGATTTGCCTCACCGGACTTTTACTTTTTTCGTTCGCAACTGTGCAAAATCTGCACGCTCAATCCTGTCCGCTGGCCTGTGACGACAATGTCCAGGTATCTGTAGACGAGGATTGTATTGCATTGATCACCCCTGACATGATTCTTGAAGACCCGGGTGTTCTATGTAATTATATAGTTGTGGTATATGATAATAATGGATTGCCACTTCCAGATGCAACCGTACGTAGGCGGCATATAGGTAAAACCTTAAACGTATCAGTATTTCTCGGCACCAATTCTTGTTGGGGTACTATTAAGGTGGAAGACAAATTGCCACCCGTAGTAGATTGTCCTTTGCCGGATACCGTGTTTTGTAATGACAGAAATTACCTACTTGAAGTACCGGGTGTTCGCGACAATTGTGGCGGAGCCACTCGTCGTGTTAATATTTCTGACGATATAATAAAGTATCCTTGTGATTCTTTATTAGCGGGGAAACGAACCATCAGATATTATTTTACTGATTCGACTGGAAATCGATCTGATACCTGTGAACAATGTGTGTATTTCAGAAAAATTACGTTTCCTGAAATTGATTACCCGCTTGATACTACAGTAGATTGTGAGTGGTACGATACCATTCCACCTCTTAGCGTTACAGGGGTACCTACCATGGGAGGAGATCCTATATACCCTGACTGGAGCATTTGTAAATTTGCGGTTACTTACGAGGACCAAATAATTCCAGTTTGCCCAAAAACATTTAAGGTATTAAGAAAATGGACGGTCATTGACTGGTGCATACCAACCACTCGACAAGGCGGTAATATAGACACGTATATACAAATAATAAAGGTGATCGATGATAAAGCACCCATTACTGTGGTAATGAACAATTTAACGATTAGTACCGATGCTGGGTCATGCACCGGAACAGCTATATTTGGCCCACCATTCTTAATTGAAGAGTGTTCGGATACTACTATAGAGTTAGGATATAAAATTCTGATTTCTCCTGGAGATACGCTTTCTTCAGAAGGACTCTCAGATGATAATATTACTTATTTACCTAACGGCTTGTATTCAATTTCTGAGTTACCTGCCGGGATTATATGGGTTGTGTTCACTGTAATTGATGAATGCGGAAATGAAACTGAAAATCCGTTTGAAATTTTCGTAGAAGACATGGTGCCTCCAGTGGCAGTTTGTGATCAGAGAACGGTAGTTTCTTTAACCATTGATGGTACAGCGAAAGTTAGTGCCTTAACCTTCGATGATCGCTCTTTTGACAACTGTCTGTTAGATCGAATGGAAGTTCGAAGAATGGACAGAGGAATTCCGTGTGACACAGCAAGAAGAGATGACTGGGGTCCGTTTGCATTTTTCTGTTGCAATGATATTGGAAAAACAATTTTGGTAAATTTCAGAGTAATTGATACAGCAGGAAATAGTAATACTTGTATGGTGGAAGTTGAGGTTCAAGATAAAATTGCACCCCTTTGTGTACCTCCACCAAATATTACCGTAAGTTGTGAATTTGATTATCCGGATTTGACAGTTTTTGGTTTTGTAAGAGACGATATTTCCAAACGACAACCTATAGTAATTAATGATAAATATGTTAAATTCTCAGGTCCAAAGATTGATGGATATGCGTTTGATGGATGTGGAGTTATCATTCGTGAATTCCCAAAAGATTCGCTTAGTTGTGGACGGGGCAAAATTACACGAAGGTTTGAAGTAACCGATCGTTTTGGTTTAAAATCAACGTGTACCCAAATGATTACAGTCGTGGATTCTATTTTAAACAATATTATTGTTGATTTTCCTGATGATTATTTCAGTAGCACCATCTGTGCAACCCCATTGGATTTGAAACCGTCTGTGACAGGAGAGCCAATAATTCTTGGTAAAGATCAATGCAGTAATATAGCTATAAACTATACTGATCTAGTCTTTACGTTTGATCCAGATGCGTGCCTTAAAATATTAAGAAAATGGACGGTCATCGATTGGTGTATTTACAGACCAAATGACCAGATTCCTAAAGGTTACTGGGTTTGGACCCAGGTAATAAAGATAAATAATACAGTGCCTCCAATTATAAGATCTAGTTGTTTAGACCGCGTAATAGATGTTTTTGGTCCGGGATGCCAAGGCTTTGTAAATTTGATCGCATCAGCAGATGACGATTGCACGGATTCTGCAGACCTTGTTTGGGAGCATACGGTAGATTTATTTAATAATGGTAAATTAGATAGTTTCGAAAGGAAACTAAATGGTCCAGGTCCTGATGCAAGTGGTATTTACCCAGTAGGAAAACATAAAGTATGTTTTACTGTAAGGGATGCTTGTGGAAATGAGAGAAAATGTTGTTTCATTTTGACGGTGCGCGATGGCAAAAAACCTACACCATACTGTTTGAGTAGTATAACGACGGTAATCATGCCTAGTACCAAATCATTGGAAATATGGGCTAAAGACTTCAACCTCAATAGTGAAGATAACTGTACTCCAAAGGATAGTTTGAAATATGCTTTTCTCATAAATGGAGTGTTTGTACCAAATATGGTCTTAGACTGCTCATTTAAAGGGATGACTAGGTTCAGAATTTATGTGATTGATCAGGCTGGTAACTTTGATTATTGTGAAACGACGCTTGATTTGCAGGATCCAAATAAAGTTTGTCCAACGGGTCTTTCAGTACAAGGTGATTTACAAACGGCGGAAAATAAACCGTTAAAAAATGCGAAGGTAATTTGGGATCGATTACAACCATTCAGTTCAAACTCTACTATTACAGATGAAAATGGAGTTTTCAGTTTCAATAATTTAACTTTAAATGCGAATTATGAAATCCGTGCGGAGAAAAATGATGACCATTTAAATGGAATTACTACCCAGGATATCGTTTTTATTCAAAAGCATATTTTAGGTCAGACGCCGTTAGCATCGCCATACAAATTAATTGCAGCGGATGCTAATAATAATGGAGTTATTACTGCAGCGGATATATCTGAGATTCGTAAAATCATATTGGGTATCCAAACAGAATTTTCTAAGAATCAATCTTGGAGATTTGTTCCGAAGACCTATGTCTTCCAGAATCCTTCCAATCCGTTCCCATTCTTAGAAAAAATAAGTTACAACTATATTTCTCAAAACCATTTGAATGCTAATTTTTATGCTATCAAAATAGGCGATATCAGTGGAAATGCCGTAACAAATCAGCTTCATAAATCAGGAAGCAGGAGCAGACATACTATACCAATGACAGTGGATCATCAGTTGTTCAATGCAAATCAGGAAGTTAGAATTCCTGTGAGTATTCAAGCTGATTTTTTAATGAGCGGTTTCCAATTAAGTTTGGAATATAATGAGACTGCCTTAGAGTGGATTGGAATGGATTGTGGCCTGATAGATTTTACGGAAAGCAACTTGAATGTGAGAGAAAATAAGATCAGAATAAGTTACACAAGTACACAGGATTTAAGTATACGAAACGGTCAAGTATTGTTTACCATGGTCTTCCGAGCTAAAAATAATGGCAGTGTGAAATATGCTATCAATTTGAGCAAAAACGAATTAGACGCTGAAATTTATAATCAAAAGGCAGATGTCACCGATCTTAAATTGGGATTCAGAAATTCTGCAGGAATTGAAGAAGATGCGCTCTCATATGTTTTATACCAAAACAGACCAAATCCATTCAATGAATCTACCCTAGTGGGATTTGAAATTCCTAAAGCCCAACAGGTACATTTCATTATATACGAAATGGATGGCAGGGTAGTCAAAAAAACCGACCAGTGGTATGAAGAAGGTTACCATGAAATCAGTCTTAACAAGACTGATTTAACGGGAGCCGGGGTATATTATATTCAAATGAATACCAATGAATTCACAGAAACAAAGAAAATGGTTCTTATCCGGTGATAAGGATTGAGTAAATGCAGTGTTATCCGCCTGGGGACGTAAACAGCGTTTCCAGGCTTTTTGTATATATATTGAATGAAATTACTTAGATTTGTAGCCCATTTCATGGTATCTCTAAGCATATTCTAAGCTAAATATTACACTATTTTGTTATACTCATTTATAAGATTATTAAACTATTTTAATATATTTGTAGTGGGAAACTTTGTAACTTTCTTAATTCCCAAAATTCAGTAAATTATGAAAAAAACCTTTTTATTATTCACCCTGTTGCTGAGCGCACTGACCATCTTTTCTCAGGTCAGCCTTACATTTGTAAGTACTAATGGAGTCAAGGGAGCTTCAGTGGATATGGATGTCAATGCAAAGAATTTCACTAATATTTCATCCTTTCAATTCACCCTTCTATTTGATTCCACCGTTTTGGAATTTGACACTGTAATTAATACCAGGGCAGAAATTGCTGATCTTGGTTATGCCCGAGGTTCATTAAAAGGTCAGGTAAGTTTTTTATGGTTTAATTCTCAGGGGATTGGAATAAATATTGCGGATGGGCTTCGCCTTTTTTCTATTAGATTTAAATTGATAGGGAAAGAATGTGATTCGTCATTTGTTAAAATAGGAAGTAGAAGAACTACCGTGGAATTTATAAATGGCGCTGGAAATGAGGTTCCCTCTGATACCTTCGCTGGAATTGGGAAGCTCAAAATTAATGGTGCAAATTGCCAAACCGGATCTGGTGGCGATGAAATTATTGTTTCTGCGAGTAATGTAGATGTTCCAAAAGGTGGTAATGGTTGTGTTAAAATTTCCATGAGGAACTTCAAAGAAGTAGAGAGTATGCAGGGAACATTCCGTTGGAATAAGACAGTAGCCCAATTTTCAAATATTATAAATTCTGGCACACTAAAAGGCCTGAATCCTGGCCAGCTTGCTTTATCCCCTGATAGCACCATGTTAGCTATGATCTGGGATCCTGGTGATGGCACCGCGGTAACCTTGCCTGATAACACGGTCATTTTTGAAATTTGTTTTAATGCAGTTGGAAATGAAGGTAGTTCTACTGATGTTGAATTTATTTCACTACCCAATAGACCCATTGAATTTACTGGGCCAAATAGTAAAATCTATACCCACATATTTGAAAAGGGAAAATATACTGTTATTAGAAATGTTTTACCTCTAAAATTAACGATTCGCGACACCTCCGCCAATGAAAATACAGAGCTATGCATTCCAGTGACGGTAGATGGATTTACCAATATCTCATCCTTTCAGTTCGCTGTAAAATACGATACGAACTTACTACAATTTAAAAACGTAACCAATCCTAGTGTAAGCCCGTTTGGCCCTGCCAATGTATTTAGGTCCCGGGATTCTATACGCTTCCAATGGGACAATCCGTCGACCCCAATGACCATTAATAATGGTAATCCAATATTCTTTATTTGTTTTGATGTTGTTGGAAAATGTACGACGATGACCAACATTCAATTTGTAAACTTATTAAATGGACCTATAGAATTCACCAATTCAAATAATGAAACACCCACCGTAACATTAGATCATGGGATAGTAACTATAACCTGTAGTTCAGGTATGCCTGTGACTATCCGAAAAGATAGAGAAACAGGGGTGAGTTGTAATGGTCTTTGTGATGGTAAGGCTGAAGTAACTATATCCGGAGGATCTGGGTCCTTTAATTTTGCCTGGCTGCGCCAAACTGACCAATCTACCGCATCGACGGTGGAGGATCCCACAAATTTATGCCCAGGGGAGTATCGCCTTCGAGTAACTGATCGGGGAACCAATACCAATTCATTTAGTGAAATATTCATAATAACTGAACCGGATCCTATTGAAATTCAAGGGGCTCTGATCACGCATGAAACGTTAGGTAACGATGGTGCCATCAACTTAGATGACCCTACAGACATTATTGGAGGCATTCCACCCTATACATTTAAATGGACTCGCGGAACAAATCCTACCAGCATAAGCACCAATCGTAGTATCACCGGCCAGCGTTGCGCAGATTATATTCTTGAAGTTACTGATAACAATGGATGCAAACTCAGAGACACCTTCACCATAAAGTGTAGACCAGTTAAAATAGATTCAATTTATATCGTGGATTCCTTAAAATGTTTTGGCGACACTACGGGCACTATACGAGTGAACGTAAGTCAAGGCAGGATTCCTTATACTTTCGTTTGGAGCTCCCAGGCCACAGGAAATCCTATTAGAAATTTAGGTGCTGGCACCTATACGGTGACAGTATCTGATGCAGATGGCACTACTGCCTCCGCAAGTATCACATTAACTTCTCCAAGTAGAATTACGATTGTGGTCACCAATATTACACCATCCTCCGGAGCAGACGGAGCAGCGGATGCCACAGCAAGTGGAGGAAGTCCTCCGTACACATATCGTTGGACCTTGAATTCGAATATTGTTAGCAATTCCCAAAATTTAAGAAACGCAGTAAAAGGCACTTATATATTAGAAGTTACCGATAGGAATGGATGTATTTCTAATGCTGAAGTAATAATCCCGGAGAATACCGGTCAAGGACCCACCGTAATTTTAACCATTGATAAAAAAGCCGGTAATACAGACATAACTTGTAAAGGAATTTGTGATGGTAAAATCATTTCATCTACCACAGGATTTGGTCCGTTTACTTATAAATGGTCACATAATGGAAGTTTAAACTCAAATATTGCTGATAATTTATGCGCCGGAACGTATACGGTCACGGTTACCGATAAAAATGGAAAATCAACGGTGGCAGGGCCGATAATTGTGAGTGATGTGAACGCAATAACGCTTAATATCCGAAGAATTAATTGCGCGTCCAGTCCGACGGCCACTGACGGCCAATATGAAGTAAATGTTTCTGGCGGTTCATCGCCGTACAGCCTTACATGGTGCAACGGAGAAACCGGTACCTTAATCACAAGTTTAGGTGTGGGACCTTGTTCATTGAGTGTTACCGATGTGAATGGTTGCACAGCAAGAGAAAACTTTACCGTGTGTGATATTACGGTAGCTGGTGTGAGTTGTTATAAAGGAAGATTAGCTATTTCTCCAAATGGGGATGGGCGAAATGACGTACTTTTTATTGATTGCATCAACAATGTAAACAATGAATTATTCATATACGATCGATGGGGTAATCAGGTCTATCATGCGGTTAACTATCTCAATGATTGGGATGCAGTAGATTTGGATGGAGATGATCTCAATGAGGGAACTTATATGTGGGTTGTAAGGGTCATTGAACCTGGAAAAAATGATACTATTTACAAAGGTACCGTAACCGTGGTTCGTTAATTAGTAACGATTAAAATCAAGTAAAAATGAAAGCAATAAATATATTTTTTAATTTAATAATATGTATTTTGTTTGTTAACAGCATATTCTCACAAGATTATGCAATAACATTAAAAACGCCTGCAGTGTATACGCAATATCATTTGAATCCATTTTTGATTAATCCCGCACATACTGGGTTTGAAAATAAGGCAAGCCTTCTGTTTAATTTCAGAAATCAATGGGCTGGGTTTGATGAAGCTCCTAAAGGATTGACGTTTGCTATTAATGCAGCCCCAGCTAATAATATGGGATTAGGTGCATTAATCTACGCAGAAAATTATGGGGTTGCCAATCGTTTTATCGGTCAGGGTAATTATGCTTACAATTTCAGAGCTGGTGAAAACCGCCTGGCTATAGGAATTGCAGGAAGATATTTACAATATAGTCTGGATAATGAAGTATTGACCGATCCACTACACCAGGGACCTGACCCTATTATCAATGAAGCGTTGGATGGCCAGAGATTTTTTACTGCCGACTTGGGTTTTTGGGCTGAAATTGCAAAAAAATACCGGGTAGGGATCTCTATACCTCATTTAGTAGAAACCAGGCTTGACAATACAAAAAATGATACTAACCAAGATAAACAAGTAAATTTCACTGCGTTTCTTGGTGCTGTTTGGGATGTTCCAGATTACAGAATAAGTCTTGAACCGTCTGTTGGTTTGCGCAAGATAGGAGATGTTCCTTTTGGTACGGATCTCAATATTTTAGCGAGATTATTGGATGATAAATTATATGCCGGATTTACGTATAGTTTTGGACCTTCTTGGCACCGAACCATGTTTTTAGCTGGTGCGCGAATTGATAAACTTCGCTTTTATTATTCATATGATCAGACGTACTTAGATTTCCAGACGTTTAACAATGGTTCCCATGAATTAACACTTTCGTTTGATTTGTATTCTCTGACACCCAAGACTAGAGTAAGTCAGCCGATGGATACAGACAATACGGAGGGAAATATGAATGAGGAAACGAAAAACTAGCCTGGAATTTAATAGTTCTTCTAAAAATTTCATCACAAACCATCATACGCAAGGACTTGATCCGAATCAATTTCCTATCTTTTCTAATGACTGATGGATAGAAGCTTTATGAAAAATTTCAAAAAGGTAGAGAGACTAAACCTATAGCTGGTTATGCAAAATGAAAACTAAGGACCCTTTAATTCTTTTGACGCAATTAGAAAGACACAAATAGTTACAAGTAGTTTTATCAATTCTTCCAAGTTATTTAGTGGATTTCATTAGTATAAATCCTAAATGGACCTCTTGCAAGGTAATTGTAATATTTCAACAAAGCTTTTTTGTATTTTTGCAGATTCAAAAACGTTAATTTGCTAATACGATGTTAAAAAATAGAATTTATATAGTATCATTTATTACATGTGTCTTAATAGTACTGTTTGGCTGTAATACCAATAAAGGCGATTCATTTGATGGTCAGTTATTTACCTTTCTTCCAGCCAGTCAAACCGGTGTACATTTTAATAATCTTATTCAAGAGACCCCGGAAGAACACCTGTACACATTTAATTATATTTATAATGGTGCGGGTGTGGCCATTGCTGATATCAATAATGATGGATTACAGGACCTTTATTTTGTCGGAAACCAAGTTCCGGATAAACTGTATTTAAATAAAGGAAATTTTGAATTTGAAGACATTTCAGATAAAGCAGGTATCACTAAATTGGACGGCTGGAGAAGCAGTGTGAGCAGTGTAGATATCAATCATGATGGTTATATGGATTTTTATATTTGTCGAGGCGGATACAAAAATATTCCGGATAAGAATAAGAATTTACTCTTGATCAATCAAAAGAATTTAAGTTTTACTGAGGAGGCTGAAAAGTATGGAATTGCGGATCCCGGATATTCAATTGCTTCTTCTTTTTTCGATTATGATAATGATGGGGATCTTGATTTATATATAACGAATCGACCAGAGCGATGGAGAATTATTGAGGATACTATTGTAAAAGTAAAACAAGACCAGACGCAAAAAGGGATCATAGATCCTTTGGTGACCAACAAATTATATAAGAATAATGGGAATGGACCTTTCACCGATGTCACCCGCGAAGCAGGACTTATTCCTAATTATGGTTATGGATTAAGTGTGACAACCGGTGATATCAATAAAGATGGCACGCAGGATATTTACGTAGCTAACGATTTTATTGAACCGGATTATTTATATATCAATTATGGTAACGGAACCTTTCGAGAAAGTGTCAAAGATTTAACCAATCATGTGCCATATTATTCAATGGGATCTGATTTTGGCGATATTAATAATGATGGAAATGAGGAAATTCTTACCGTAGAGATGAGACCGGATGATTATAAGCGCTCTAAGACCACCATGCCTCCTATGTCCCCGGAATTTTTTATTAAATTGGATAAACTAGGTTTTCATGATCAATATATGCATAACACCTTGCAGTATAATCATGGTAATGGCTTTTTTACGGACATAGCTCAATTAGCGGGAGTAGATAAAACAGATTGGTCCTGGGCAGCATTAATTAGTGATTTGGACAATGATGGGTGGAAAGATATTTTTGTCACCAATGGATACCGTCGGGACGTTTATGATCGGGATACTAATGATAAATTGCAAGAAACGTTAAAAAAATTAGATTATAAAATTGATTCTCTTGAACAAGTGTTCGGTATGTTACCTTCTGTGAAATTAGTGGATTATGTTTTTAAAAATAATCGGGATCTTACGTTTAAAAAAGTCATGAAAGACTGGGGTTTACTTGAGGCCAGTTTTTCCAATGGTGCTGCCTTAGGTGATTTGGACAACGATGGAGATTTGGATATGGTGGTAAACAATGTCAATGATCCAGCTTTTATTTACAAAAACAATCTAAATAAAGCACAAAATTATTTGCGGGTATTGGCTGCAGGTGCTCCAAATAATACATTTGGAATTGGTGCTAAGGTCACTATTTTTTATGGGGAACAAAAACAATATGTTCAAATCAAAACCTCGCGGGGTTATTTATCTTCCTGTGAGCCCTACGCACATTTTGGATTGGCATCAGTAGAGAAAATTGATAGAGTCATTGTTGAATGGCCTGATTTAAAACAAGTTATTATAAATGACGTTAAACCCAACCAAGTGCTTACAGTAAATTATCAGCAAAGTGCTTTTGGGATATATTCGGAGGGCAGACAGCAGCCTTTATTTGGACAAGTTACGTTAGATTATATAAGACCCTTATACGAGCATTTTGAAAATCCTTTTGACGATTATAAAAATCAAATATTATTACCTCACAGTCTAAGTAGATTGGGTCCCTTTATAGCAGTAGGGGATGTAAACAATGATCAAAAAGAAGATTTTTATATTGGTGCTGCACATGGATCCGCTGGTCAATTGTATATGCAAAATGATTCTGGAACCTTCGACAATAAAAATATTCTGGTATTTAATAAAGATGCAGATTATGAAGACATAGGTTGTCAATTTTTTGATGCAGATATGGATGGGGATCTTGATTTGTATGTAGTTAGTGGCGGAACTGAATTGCCTGAGACATTTCCTATTTATCAAGATCGACTATATGTGAATGATGGCAAAGGAAATTTCTCCAAGAATATTTCGAATCTTCCTCCGATTCGTTCTAGCGGTTCATGTGTGGTTATTGCAGATTTCGATGGGGATGGCGACTTAGATATTTTCAGAGGAGGGCGTACCATTCCTGATAAATATCCGTATCCACCCAAAAGTTATTTATTAGAAAATGATGGCAAGGGAAAATTTACGGATGTTACTCAGGAAAAGGCTCCGGATTTAAAATCGATTGGGATGGTAACATCCGGAGTATGGATAGATATAAACAACGATAAAACATTAGATTTGGTCTTGGTCGGTGAATGGATGCCGATCACTATTTTTGAAAATAAAAATGGTAAATTGGAAAAAGCCCAACAAGAAAAATATGGATTACAAAATACAGAAGGATGGTGGAATAGAATAATAACTGCCGATGTTGACTATGATGGTGATGACGATTTAATTGTAGGGAATTTAGGAGAAAATTATAAATTTCATGCCAGTGTAGAAAAGCCGTTCCAGGTTTATTGTGATGATTTTGATAAGAACGGCACCTATGATATTGTTTTAGCAAAATACGATGGTGCCACAATGGTTCCCGTTAGAGGAAAACAATGCTCCTCTGAACAAGTACCGTTTATTGCAAAAAAGTTTGCTACCTATACTGACTTTGCTAATGCTAGTCTGGCAGATATTTATGGAGAAGGTTTGAATAAAGCATTACACTATCAAGTAAAAATGTTTGAATCCGTAGTCTTAAAAAGAGAAGGTTCAAAATTTGAGATTGTCCTATTACCAAAATTAGCACAATTTTCGCCGATTCAAGCAATAGTAAGCGATGATTTCAATGCAGACGGTAAAAAGGATTTATTGGTTGGGGGAAATCTTTTTGGTTCAGAAATTGAAACGACAAGGGCTGATGCATCTGTGGGTCAATTATTTTTAGGAGATAATAAAAATTTAATTGGTCGACCACTAAACGCAGCTCAATCCGGAGTTTTTATTCCCTATGATGTTAAAGATATCAAGGTGATCAGGATTCAAAATAAACCACATTTGTTAGTAGCGAGTAACAATACTCATTTATATTTTTTAAAAAACCTTTTATAAAAAGTTTTTAGATTATGAATTATAAGATCACACAAGTATTTATTATTTTTATTTTATCATTCGTATTATCTTGTAATACAACACCAGATCAGAAGGGAGGAAATCCGTCTATGCGAAAACTGAGTGTGAAAGAAACCATGATAAAAGGAATGGATCCAAATTTTAAAATGGATTTTCCAGTTAAAGATACCTTAGGAAATATCCTTACTGAAAAACAACAAATGGAAATTAAATCACGCGAAGTGGTTTTTCTTGAAATGTATGTCAATCAAAATGATAAAATTGTAGAGGCCGTCGTAAAACAAATGACACCTGAATTAATGGAGGAAATGAAAGTAATTCAAAAAGAATTAATGAATAGAACTAATTAACATCCAACCCACAATTTAAAATTACACGGCAATTATAAAGTTTCCCCTTTTTTCTTTACCAAAATCAATCGAGCAAACCAATCATTATTTGCGACAAGAATCAACGGCATGTTTACGTAAGTGTTTGAGAAGAGTTGTAAGTTTTTGACATCTGCAGGTAAATATAGCCCCGATTGATCAGGTGATACTTCTATAAACGTTCCTTCTTTAGTTCCCTTTAAAAATAATCCGACACTTGCATCAGCTCTTCCTGTTTCCACTTCGGAAACGTATAAGTTTCCAGCAATTACTAAATCCGGAATTTTATCAAAATCAAAATCTTCCCAAAGAATTCCATTTATGGGTGCAATTTGGGCCCTGTTAGGTAAACTCTTTATCGTAAAAGAATTTTTATTATTTATCAAAACAATACTTTCAAATAAGTGTGCTTCATAATGCAAGGCATTATTCAATAATTCCCCATATACATCTTGAAGCGTTGATTTACCATAATCATCATATGTTTTAAATTTATCCAAAATCATAGGCATTTGTTCACTGGAGCACTGACGCCCACGCACCGGAAATAAATTTCCATCTTTTTTGTATTGGCCTAATATGATATCAGATTTATTGTTGTTGTCAAAATCACCAGCATACACCTGAAAAGGTTTGAGTTTGGACGTTTTATATTTATAATTTAATCCTAAATTACCGATTACGAAATCCAAATCGCCATCCTGATCAATATCTCTTGCTGCAATGCGATTCCACCAGCCAGTTGTTTCATTTAGACCTAATTCTTTCGTACGATTGTACAACATTCCATTTTCATTAATGAACGGAGTAATGTTCATCCATTCACCCACTACCAGTAAGTCAACATTGCCATCACCGTTCAAATCACACCATTGGGCATCTGTTACCATACCACAGTTAGCAATTTCTTTTGACCAAGTAGCTGTTGCATCTACAAATTTTCCACCTTCATTTTTCAAAAGATAAGACTGCCCTGGAAATGGATATTTTCCCGGAGATAACCTGCCTCCTCTGAATAAATCTACATCACCATCTTTATCAAAATCGACTGCTTTAATGCATGAACCACTAGATTGAATCCTAGGCAGATTAGTAACTTTGGAAAAATTTCCATTGCCGTCGTTCTCATACAATCTATCCTGATACATTAGGGGATCGTCCCACTCATTACCGCCGCTCACAACATAGAGGTCTAAATCTCCGTCACCATCTTTATCAAAAAACAAAGAACCTAAATCTTCATATTTTTTATCTTGCTCAAAGGCTGGAATAGTAACGGGTAAAAAAAAGCCGGTTTGGTTGGCAATATAAAGCACTCCAGACTGTCCTGCCGCACCACCAATATAAAAATCATCTGCTCCATCTGCATTGACATCACCAACTGAAATGCATGGTCCAAATTGGGACATTTTATGGGGGATTAAAATCTGTCGTTGATAATAATCATCATATTTATTTTCCGCGTGTTTAAAATTTAATCCCATTTGTTCGCCAACATCAACAAAAATATGTTTCTGAGAATTTCCTTCTTGCATTTGTGCAAGGGTCTTAGCATCTTTATAATGTAAAGGTAAGATTTGATCTGCTGGAATATTTTCTAAAGTTTGTACTTTGTGGTTAGACCATGTGACCGTCAATTTTTTAATTAATTTCTGATCAGCTAATCCAAAATAAATGGCATCATCCACTACCGATTGATAGCCACGCGTGGTAATTAATTCACACAATTGAATTCCTTTTTCAGTTTCAATCTGAACGGTTGCATTTAGTTTGTAGGCATATTTGGGTGCACTCAAGGTTACTTTCAAGAAATGGTTGGGAAGCCTTTCGATAGAATTGTTTTTATAGATTAATGCCGGATCATCAATATTATTCACAACCATATCTGCATCCCCATCATTATCTAAATCACCATAGGCAGCACCGGAAGAAAAACCAGAAAAATCCAAATTATATTCTTGTGACTTATCAGTATACGTTAGATCGCCATTATTTTCATAAAAATAATTTTTAATACGCGTTGTTTTCATTTTGGCATTATTGCTGGATAAAAATGCGCTGACTTCTTCTTGCGACTTTCCACTTTTCTGCATAGTGTTAATTTCATGTACCGTTTTTTTTATGAAATCTTTATCTAAAAAATCTTTATAATATCCATTGGAAATATATAAATCTTTGTAACCATCCAAGTTGAAATCACAAAAGAAGGTACTCCAGCTCCAATCCGTATGGTGCAGATTACTCATTTGACCAATTTCACTATAACTTCCGTTTCCATTATTTAGGTGCAACATGTTTCTCATATAGGCATAATGATATCCCATAGATTCATACATCCAAAATCGTTTAATATCCATGCTCGCCATGTTAACTTTCTCGCGATAATTATCTTCCGATAACATGTCCAATACAAACAAATCAATCAAGCCATCATTGTTAATGTCCCCGGCATCGCAACCCATGCTACTTAAAGAGGTATGTCTAAAGGCAGTATAAATGATATTGGTGAATGTACCGTTTCCATTGTTTTTTAGGAATTGATCCGGTTGTTCATGGTCAACTGAAACATAAATATCCGGCTTGCCATCGCCTGTTAAGTCGGAAGTCAAAACGCCCAATGTCCAGCAGTAAGACATGACTCCAGCTTCTTTGGTGATGTTTTTAAATTTTCCATCACCCATGTTTTCATAAAGTTTATTGGAATATTCTATGGTCGGATTTTTATAATTGTTAAATTGTACTTTATTATCCAATAATCTATCCAAAGGATGATTTCCTACGAATAGATCCAAGTCACCATCCGTATCAAAATCAAAAAAGCTGGCTGTAATACTGAATCCATTATCATTTACTCCATATTCTTTTGCCTTTTCTGTGAAACTCAGATTACCATTATTGATGAAAAGTAAGTTTTCTCTCATGGATGGATCTTCCATATAATGAAAAGACCGACAAATATAGATGTCCAAAAATCCATCATCATTGATATCAGCCACCGCGGCTCCTGTGGACCAACCACCGTAACTTCCTATCCCAGAGGTCTCCGTAATATCTTCAAACTTAAAGTTTCCTTTATTCAGATATAATTTATTAGATACTCTATTTCCGGTCAGTAAAATATCAGATAATCCGTCATTATTAATATCTACCAAGGCTACCCCTCCACCATTAAATACATTAATAAATTCGAACGGACTGGGCATGTTTGATGGATCTAAGAGATTCACAAAATCCACCCCGGTCATTTCTTTAGGGAGCAATTCGAAGGCCGGTAAATCGGGATTAATTTTTGGCCTAGATGTGTTGTGGTTTGAGCAAGAACAAAAAATAAATAGTAGTAAGAGAACGATTATATTGATTGCCTTCATGATTAACTAAAATTTTGGATCGTAAAAGTAAGCTATTCTTTGTAATTCGTTAATGCACATGCTAGCTGGGAATCTGAAATGATATTCATATGTAGGGATTGGAGACAGCGTATCTCAGACATACTTAATCATATCGAGTTTGAAAATTAACATTTTACAATCCTTGAGAAGTTATTAGAAGTTCTTTTATATATTCAATATTTATATATATTAAAAATACTATATTGGGGTAATAATGCTTAATGTAATATCCTCTATTTTTGTGTGGAATAGCTCAAGCTATTTGTGTTCATTAAATAAAATAAAGGAAACTCAGGACTCAATTTTCCCAAGGCGAAGCAAATCCTCAAGAAAATAAGTCTTAATTAGTTGAATTATAATTTGTTAGGAAATTAACAGACTATAAGTTCACTCTGTATATGTCAGAAAATAATGTATCAGGAGTATACTTCCTATTTACTTTATTGGCTGATTGATTAGGATTATCATATTTTGAATTTTATAAAAACTTAATAACCAAAACAAAATCTCATGAAAAAGAAAGATTATTCTCTCTCTTGGTTTGCTTGTGATGGGTCGTGCAATATTAGCCTGCTGTTTTTTACGGTGGTGTTTATGTTTGCAGGCTTATTACAAAGTAAAGCACAAACTCCTTCCAATCCCTTACCACCATTAAAAAGTAAGATCGAAAGTGTCGAAATAGCGAAGCAAGAACTGGTTCCGCTAAAAGCGTATTTGGAGCAATTCCAAGGTGGTAACCCAAATCCAAATGACCCTGTATTTAAAAGAAGCATTGTCTTATTTGGTATTTATACTCATATCGTAAATTTTGAAAATGATCCAGCTTATGATATGAATCTAATCTTATTTTCTGCTTATCCAATGAATGATCCAACACCTCATGTGGGATCCACTGCGGTAAAGAACATTGAAAAATTTTATAACGGTCAGTGGTATGATGAATTTACAGAAGTCGTAAATAAACTCAGAGCTTAATAATTACATGGACCTCATTTTCTAATAATTTATAAATAACCAGAAACTTTCAAATCTCATGAAAAATTTTTTAACAAGAATCATCCCCAGCTTATTTTGGATGCTTGCATTGGTATGTTGTAGTACTACTGTATTTGCCGGATTAGGCAAGAGTAAGGCGCCAGGTACCTCTGCCCCTCCATGTATGCTAGGCCCATACGGCATGGCCCGAACCCCGGTCGATGCAGTAACCCCGGAATTTACAAATGTAAGTTCTGTCAATACAGGTACCTGTAACGGTAACCTCACCTTTGGCGCACCCCATAATTTAAGAAGGGTACCCACTTCTTGGTCTAACTGGTCCCATGGATACACAGGCGAAGTGTATTTTACAAATGGAGCGACCACGTCCGTGATAAACCTTCCGGCGGGGACCAAAGCTTTTTATCTTTATGTTGACCCAGAACCTCTTTCCACGTTTGAAGTTATCGCTAGAGCCAATGATGGCACTGCCGATACGTTGCAAGTAAATGGAAATGGAGGTGCAGCTTATGTAGGTTTCTTTGTAAATCGCAAAGGTTGTGTATTGACAACGATTACGATATCATCTACTGTAGCCTTCGCTGTTGGTGAATTCGGTATCAATGCGAGTCCATTTGATGTACCTACGGCTCCTTTAATCGTCAATGTTCCCGCGGGAACTTGTTTGGCGACTATTCCACGCCCGGCCCTTAGACCTGGATGTACCGTTGTAGCGGCTGATCCTAATGGACCCCAAACGTCTGGTACGTCCACCAGCGGCTCTTACCGTTTCTCAAATATTAATGTACCGGTACCTGTAGCACCTGTAGGAAATTCCTGTCCAAATCCAGTAACAGCGCCATTTCCAAACAATGACCTGCTTTGTGGTCCGGCTA
>JALYPU010000146.1 GCA_030856215.1 Bacteroidota bacterium | reverse complement strand
GAACAAGGAGGAATTATAAAAGATGGAGCGAAAATGGTCAATGCTGTTGCGAATTCCACCGTTCCCAAATTTACGGTAGTTATCGGTAATTCATACGGTGCGGGAAATTATGCAATGAATGGCAAAGCCTATGACCCAAGACTTATTGTTGCTTGGCCGACGGCTAAAATTGCAGTTATGGGTGGAGCCCAGGCGGCAAAAGTTTTGACGCAAATCCAGATCGCTTCCATGAAATCTAAAGGCAAGGAACCCGATGAGTTGATAGAAAAAGAACTCTATGATACCATTAACGAACGATACCAAAAACAAACTACCGCATATTATGCTGCAGCAAGATTATGGGTGGACGCCATAATCGATCCACGTGATACCAGAAAATGGATAAGTATGGGTATTGAAGCAGCCAACCATGCCAAAGTAAAAAAATATAATGTAGGGGTAATACAAACATAAGATCATGTTGAAAGAGAATCAAAAAGGCTGGATAAAAAAATTGGGAATTGCGGGATTTCTTTTTTTTCTAATTAAGGGACTGGTATGGTTATTTGCCGGGGGTGCTATTATCAATTGGATGTGCAATAATTAAAATTAAGATGAGTTTTTTTAATATTCTTCTCAGGCTGTTTTTCTTTTTGATAATAAATCAACTATCATTAATGGGTCAATCAACTATTGGAATCAAAACATATCCATTTAAATTCAAGGATGAAAAAACGTTTAATAAGGTACCATCTGTTTATGTTTATGCTCATTATACCCAGCTATCTCCGCACAATATAAATTTACACCAGAAGCCATTACCCTTTTTCTGCAGACTTGAGAAAAACGTACACAAGAAAACGAATCAACCCATTTATTTTAGGTTGGGAAATTTAGACTATACCAATAGTTTGGAGTATCCCAAAGATTGAACGATGTCTATTACTTAATTTATAAATATAGTACCGGAATTAATTTAGCTAAAATTAACTAACCATGAAAATCTATTTTATTTCAATACTCGCTTTAGTTTTTAGTATACATTCTTTCAGCTCTTGTAAATCAAACGACCCGCGTGCTCCCCTACTCTATGGCACTTGGAAAAGTTCGCTTTGGCTAGTTGAAAACAAAGATGTAGGTAGAGACCATAAATCCTATACTATTGAATTCAAAGAAAATGGAAATTATATCATGAATATTTCCGGGGAAAAGGAAACTGGAAATTATATGATAGAAGGTAACAAATTATTTACCAGAGCTAAAGACAAAAACCGGATCATGGTTAAAATTATCAACCTGACTCAGGATACCTTAGAATTGGAAATGAATCGCTCAGGAGATTTAGAACAACTTACCTTTGTTCGCTGATGATCATTGATATCAAATTACTTTCCATCACAGTATTTCTGCTTGATTGAATTTTTAACTAATAAGCTTGATTGAATAAAACAATTCGTCAAAAACTTTCTTCGCAACTACTTTATTTATCGTATCATTAAAATAAAATCAATGTCCTACAAATTTTTCATATTGTGCTTGGCGATTTCAACTACATTCACTTCCTGTGCCCAAAAGTCCGACAAACTAAAAAAAGAAATAAAATCCGAACAAAACAACCTGCAAGCTAATCCCGGTGAAGCATTGGCAACGTTTGCCTCAGGCTGTTTTTGGTGTGTGGAGGAGATTTTTGAAAGCTTGAAAGGTGTGAGGGAAGTTCATTCAGGGTACGCAGGTGGAAAAGCCGAAGATGCCAACTACGATGCAGTAAGTAGTGGTCGCACCGATCATGCAGAATGTGTACAAATTTATTACAATCCGGCTGAAATTTCTTTTGATCAGTTAACGGCTGCCTTTTTTGTAGGACAGGATCCTACAACACCCAACCAACAAGGTCCGGACAGAGGAACCCAATATCGTTCCATAGCTTTTTATAGAAGTGCTGCGGAGAAAGAAATTATTTTGAATGAAATAAACAGGCTTAACAGATCGGGTATTTATAATAAACCAATCGTCACAGAAGTGCTGCCATTTTCTGTTTTTTATATGGCAGAAGATTACCACCAAAACTTCGTTGCTAACCATCCTAACCAAGGTTATGTGCAAGCAGTATCCATCCCCCGTTTCGAAAAATTTAAGCGAGAGTTTAAAGGAATTTTTAAGAAATAAACCGAGAATTGTCATTGTGCGAAAACTTTCATTATTGCGAAAAGTATTTCTGTGCATGTTTTTCATTCCTCAATGAGATTTGAATTACCCCCTCTTTGGAAGAGAGGTGACCGAGCGTTCCGATATAAGCGGATTGGAGTGTGACCGAGCGTTCCGCTAGAAGCGGATTGGAGTGTGACCGAGCGTTCCGCTAGAAGCGGAATTGGAGTGATAAAAATCACTCCAAAGCGAGGGAACTTTCCGCCAACTGGCGGAAAGCACTACTGTTCAAGTGAGTCTAAACCTTATTGAAACTTTCGAATACTAAAGTTCTTTTATGCAACTATTTCTATGCCTCATCAAAGCTTGCGCAGGCTACAGCTTCGATTGCGGTTCTCTGCATCGAAAGACATTTTGTATATCCTTATACTCTTTCACTCGACGTAGTATTCAAACTTCATAGGGCACACAGTCAAAACTAAGTCTTGCAAAAGCATTCAAATGCGATACTTCAGGAACTGCGAAAATCGTCAATTCTTATAAAACAACGCCTTTGTCCCATCAATTGACGTAATCAGCATTTTACCATCTTCGATATAATAGCGACCCAACAATTCTGTTGATAATTTATTATTTTCATTACTGATAAAGTAGAGTTGATTGCCTACACTATACCATTTTATCCCATGAAAAATTCCAGATGCATTCGATTCAGTAGTTCCGGTCCAATTACTTCCTCCAGTCACCGTTCTGCTGCCTCCATCTGATAGACTCCCATCTGGATGAAAGATGGTGGATTCTTCTGTGGACATAGAACCCTCGGCACCATAACCGCTATTGTAATTACTTTGTCGTGTCCATTTTCCGACGATGTTTGGATCGTGCTGTGCTTGAGGAGGAAATTTTATTGCCGATGAATTTTGTATACTCTTCTGTCCAATCTTTTCTGTTGGTTTTTGATCAATTATTCGGGCAAAATCAATATTCAATTGTACGCCACCGATTTCCAATACCGCATTTAAACCGTTATTGGAAATGTTTGCAATTAGATTTAATACCAAGCCGTGTTCGGTATTTGTGGCTATTCCTTGCAAGCTTTTTTCAATCATCCGTGCGCTAACTTCATAACTAAAATGTTCGTCTTTCAGGATTCCGGAAAATTGGTGTCCATTTTGAGATAGTGCTAAATAAACTTTTTCGTTGTTGGTAATAGTCCCTGTATATTCGCCGACAAAATGTTGACATAATGCAGGTTCAACAATAGAAAAACATACTAATAGATATAATAGCTTGTGCATTTCCTTGATTTTAGAATGCAATTTACGAGGAAGATTTGTATTAATTAACTACCGCAATAAAGACAGCCGTCTTCCATATGACAACTCTGACCTTCCAGAATATCGGTATCATTATTCGTCGAATTCATGAGTGCCATGACCTCTTCTTTGTTATAATGTACCTGTGACCCATTTGTTTGAACACTTTCTAGTATTTCAACAGATTCTGTCAGTTCTACATCCACGTACTTGCGTTGATGCTTTTCATTTAAGGTAAACTTGATAGGATCCACCGCCGCTTTTGTGCGTAGGTAATACATGCCGGTTTTTAATCCTTTTTGCCACGCATGAAAATGCATCGAAGATAATTTTCCAAATGTGGCATTTTCCAGAAATAAATTGAGACTCTGGCTCTGACATATATACGCTCCTCGGTCGGCACTCAGGTCTATGATGCAGCGTTGGCTGATCTCCCAGGCAGTTTTGTATAATTCTTTTAATTCTTGAGGGATTCCCGGAATATTTTGGATGGATCCATTGTGTGCCATCAACATATCTTTCATCTCCGTGTTCCACATCCCCAATCGAATAAGATCTTCGAGTAAATGTTTATTGACGACGATATATTCACCAGACAAGGTTCTGCGTGTATAAAAATTAGAAACATACGGTTCGAAACATTCATTATTTCCAAGGATCTGAGAGGTCGATGCGGTTGGCATCGGAGCTATTAGAAGACTGTTGCGAACGCCAGATTTGATGACTTCTTTTCTCAATTTATCCCAATCATATCTTTGCGTGGCAGGTGCTACATCCCACATATCAAATTGGAAAATCCCCTGGCTCATGGGTGATCCAACAAATGTCTCGTATGCGCCATGTTTTTTTGCTAATTCACAGGATTCGCTTACAGCAGCATAATAAATCGTTTCAAAAATTTCTTTATTTAATTGTTTGGCTCCTTCACTTTCAAACGGCAATCTTAATAAAATAAAGGCGTCCGCCAATCCTTGTACCCCAATTCCAATAGGTCGGTGTCTGAAATTTGAATTTTGGGCTTCTATGATGGGATAGTAATTTACATCGATAATGCGATTTAAGTTGCGGGTAATTACACGGGCAACTTCTTCAAGTTTATCGAAATCAAATTTTTTGTCGGTAATAAATTTTGGTAAAGAAATGGAAGCTAGATTACAAACAGCTACTTCATCTTTTGATGTGTATTCCAAAATTTCTGTACATAAATTGGAAGAATGGATTGTTCCCAAATTCTTCTGATTCGATTTTTTATTGCAGGCATCCTTATATAAAATGTATGGAGTCCCTGTCTCAATTTGGCTCTCTAAAATAGAAAACCACAATTCTTGTGCTCTGACTTGTTTTCTGGCTAAGCCCTGTTGTTCATATTTATGATACAGCGCTTCAAATTCACCACCATAAGCATTATATAATCCTGGTGCTTCGTTAGGACAAAATAGAGACCATTCTTTATCTTCTTTTACGCGTTCCATAAATAAATCCGGCACCCACATGGCATAAAATAAATCGCGCGCACGCATTTCTTCTTTTCCATGATTCTTCTTGAGTTCCAAAAATTCTTCAATATCAGCATGCCATGGTTCCATGTAAATGGCAAAAGCGCCCTTACGCTTACCACCACCCTGGTCGACATATCGCGCAGTGTCATTGAATACTTTTAACATCGGAACCACACCATTTGAAGTTCCTCCGGTTCCTTTGATATAACTTCCTTTAGCGCGGATGTTATGTATACTGAGACCAATTCCACCCGCAGACTGCGAGATCTTTGCGCATCGACTCAACGTTTCAAATATTCCGGAGATACTATCATCCGTCATACTTAATAAAAAGCAGGAAGACAACTGTGGCTTTGGAGTGCCTGCATTGAATAAGGTAGGAGTAGCATGAATGAACCACTTCTCCGACATGAGATTGTAAGTTTCAATGGCTGATTCAATATCATGGCCATGAATTCCTACAGCGGCTCTCATCAATAAATGCTGGGGGCGTTCTACCACTTTACCATTGGTTTTTAATAAATACGAACGCTCTAACGTCTTGAAACCAAAGAAATCAAAACTGTAGTCCCTATCATAAATAATAGCAGAATCTAATAAATCGGAATTTGCACGGATGACCTCTATCGTTTCATCACTGATCAGACCTGCTTTTTGTTGGGTGAGCGGGTCTATATAATTATATAAAGCTTCCATCGTTTCCGAGAAAGACTTATTAGTATTTTTATGTAAATTAGAAACGGCTATTCGCGCCGCTAACAAAGCATATTCAGGATGCACAGCGGCGAGACTTGCAGCTGTTTCGGCTGCAAGGTTATCGAGGTCTGAAGTACTGACCCCATTGTATAATCCTTGAATAACTTTTTTCGATATTTCTATGGAATCAATAAAACTCGAATCCAATCCATAGCATAATTTTTTGACACGTGCAGTAATTTTATCAAAACTGACGTCTTCTAGTTTTCCGTTGCGCTTGACTACTTTCATAAATACAAAAATGGTAGAAGATTAAAAAATAGGAATAAGGGATGAATTGGCTAAAGGGACGAATTGGTTAAAGGGACGAATTAAAAGTCTTCGCTGATTGTAAATACCTTGTTTTCATGCCCGGAAGTCACTCCGGCTTTTTGATATTCTGACACTTTCTTCTCAAAAAAATTAGTCTTCCCCTGCATGCTGATCATATCCATCCATGCGAATGGATTTTCCGTTCGATATACTTTTTCATTTCCAAGTGCCAATAATAAACGATCTGCGATATATTCAATGTACTCACACATCATCGCAGCATTCATTCCAATCAAAGAAACAGGAATTGCATCGGTAACAAACTTTTTCTCAATTTCAACTGCCTCAACTATTATCGCTTCTAATTTATCTTTCGGTAATTTATTTTTAATATGCTGGTTGTACAATAAGCAAGCAAAATCACAATGCATACCTTCATCCCTTGAGATGAGCTCATTGGAATGCGACAATCCAGGCATTAGACCGCGTTTCTTCAACCAGAAAATAGAACAAAACGAACCACTGAAAAATATTCCCTCGACAGCTGCGAACGCGATCAATTGTTCAACAAAACTTCCCTGGTTGATCCAACGAAGCGCCCACTCTGCTTTTTCCTTTACGCACTCCAGGTTGTCTATGGCATTGAATAAATAATGTTTCTCCGCGTTGTCTTTAATATAAGTATCGATTAAAAGAGAGTACGTTTCTGAATGTATGTTCTCCATCATTATTTGGAAACCGTAGAAGAATTTAGCCTCAGTGTATTGCACCGTTCGAAGCATATTCTCCGCCAAATTCTCATTCACGATCCCATCACTGGCAGCAAAAAAGGCTAATACGTGCTTGACAAAATGCCGCTCATTATCATTTAACTTCTGAGCCCAATCCGTCAAGTCTTGCTGAAGGTCAATTTCTTCAGTCACCCAAAAACAAGCCACCGAATTTTTGTAAAACAGCCAAATATCATCGTGTTGGATTGGAAATAATACAAATCGTTGGGGGTTTTCGACAAGGATAGGCTCTGGTAGTATGGTCATGAAGTCTGTTTTGAGTTTTGTTTTGGATTAGAAGCAGAAACAGGATCAAATGTATTAAAAATTCAAAAGATATATGATAAAAATATATATATATTTTTTTACCATAATTATAACATATTGAACATTAACATTTAGTGTGTAAATCTTTATTTTATTTAGTAGTTTAGTCATATTAGTTAAAATTGAAATATCTCTCACAAATCTACATTATAAATAAGGTAAAAACCATAGGAGTTTATGCACATGATGTGGATAACTAGAATAAAAAAATGAAAATGAACATATTATGAAATGTTAATACATGATTTGTTCTGGATAAACATATACTCAATGTGTAAAATTTATAATTCATTGTGTATAAATAAACTATACATAATTAATAAAGCTAATACTAATGCAGAAATTATGATGAAAGGGATGCCTTCACTTACTTTTTTGGGGGTCGAATAGTAGTGGTTTCAGAGATAATTTTTCGTTTCTTTAATTCTTCCGCCCACAACTTTTTTCGCTTCTCAATATAAAACTGGGTTAATTCAGCTTCCTTTAAGTCTTGACCCAGTACATGTCTATAAAAACACCGAATGAGATAATCAATTTGATCATCCATGTTACTAATCCCCATGGATTTATAATAATGACTCAGCCGACTCCCCTCTTCCATTCCCCAATGAATTAGCATCCACCGACCTAAACTAAAATGTAGTTTGCTGGCAATCGTATCTTCTGATGCTTTCATGAAATTCTCTCGACCTTCAGCACGAGTTAATTTCATTAACTCTATCATGGCATCCTTAGTGTCTCTTGGAATATAAACATCCTGAATTCGATCCATAGCGATTCTGCGTTGATAAGTCACGCTATCCCATTGTTGAGCATGTAAATTCCCGACAAAAGCGCCAACACAAATTAACCAAACCTTAAAAGTGGTTTTCATATTTACCAAACGAATGTGGTGGTTTTCTATTATCCATCATATGACACCTACCAGCAGATTGAGCCATTAGCTAGTCGACCCTTAAAAACTAGGCAATTCAATTCTATAATTGGAGCTTGGATCAAAATTCGTTCGATAAAAACTTATCCAGCCACTGATTTTGGTATTGCATCTCTGAATAAAGACTCCATAACTGACTTAAATTGACAAAAAATAAGTGCTTTCCATTTATTCATCATCCTTTTGAAGTTAAGAGCCGCAGCAGCAAGCATTACATTGATATGATCTCCTACAATACCTTTGTAATAATTTCTTCCTAATCGATGATCTGATTTCAGATGGCTTATTTTAGGTTCAATAGCAGCCCTTCGACTATGTTTTCTCTTTTGCGATTGAGTAATGTTTCGTTG
>JALYPU010000078.1 GCA_030856215.1 Bacteroidota bacterium | reverse complement strand
CCGACATAAACGACGCCGATAACAGCTCGCTAGCAAAAAGTTGTTGATGAACCGGATCATTTCCACCTAAAAATCCAACATACGCAGCCAATACACCTCCTGCTATTGTGGCCATTCCACCGATCATAATGCATAAAATTTCAGAACGGGTCATGGTAGCTAAATAAGGTTTAATTAAAAGCGGTGCTTCCGTCTGTCCTAAAAATATATTCCCTGCGCTACTCAAACTTTCCGCGCCTGATAATTTCATCGTGCGTTTCATTACCCAGGCAATACCTATCACAATCTTTTGAAGTATTCCAAGGTAGTATAAAAGTGAAGTAAATGCGGAAAAGAATATTACCGTAGGCAAAACTTGTATGGCAAAAATAAACCCGTGTGTAGGTATATTATCCATTAATTCATTGCCAAATAAAAATCGACTTCCCTCTTTAGTAAAATCGAGAAACACTACAAATACTTTGGCAATGAATTCAAAAAATTGTTTAATGAAGGGAACTTTGAGAACGAGTAAGGCGAATACCAGTTGGAGACCAATTCCAGACATTACCAATTTCCAGTTAATGCCTTTTCTGTTTTCGCTCAACAAGTAACAAATGAAAAGTAGGACAGACAATCCTAAAATGCCCCTTGCAACTTCAACCATATTTATATATTTCCATTTTGTCTGAAAAATAGATAAAATTAACCAACTTTAGTTGAATCTTTGTTTATCAAAAATTTAGGATCATATGCTTATTGGTATTTCAGGAGGGAGTGGTGCAGGCAAAACTGCCTTTATTGAAGCCTTACGGTCTATGTTCACTCGTGCTGAATTAGGATTGATTTCAATGGATAATTATTACAAGCCTTGGGATCAGCAAAAAGTGGATGAAAATGGGGTGATAAACTTTGATATACCCGAAGCGATAGACCATGAAGCCTTTTTAACAGATTTACAAAAATTAAAGCGGCATGAAGTCGTGTCTCGTCCAGAATATACATTCAATAACGAGACAAAAGTGGCCGGGGACATCCAAATTGAACCTGCGGTTATCTATATAGTGGAAGGTATTTTTATATTTCATTTTGAACCTGTTCGCGATATTTTAGACCTTACTGTTTTGATCCATGCCAAAGAGAATTTGAAAATAATTCGTAGGATAAAACGCGATGGAAAAGAGCGCAACTATGCACTGGAAGATGTGCTATATCGGTATCAGTATCATGTAGCTCCGGCCTACAATAAATTCATTGCACCTTATTTGGATGACATAGATGTCATAATAAATAATAATAATTCATTTGACAAAGCAGTGCAAATCATGGCTTACTATATAAGTAAAAAAATCGAAGATTTAACAGAGAAAAATTGAGTGGATAACACCTAGATATTTAGCCTACAATATTTCGAAAGCAATTTCTCAAATTGAAAAGCTGCATTGCTCCGAATGGAAACTTACATTTCACAGAACGAAAGTTGATGATTGTCCTTTAATTCATTCTATAAGATTAATTTTCAAAAGTGATTTTCATTAGTCGAAGACCTAATGACAATTATAGGATTATTTATTATTATAATATGAAAATGGAGCAGTATAGAATGCTTTTTTAATAAATAATTTTAACTGACCTGAAAAAAATTTCTTCAATCATATTACATAAAAAAAATTATGAAAATGATAGATATAGAAACACCAAAGTAAATAGATTTAACTTTATTCAATTTTCAGAAGCCTTTCAAATAAAGCCATTTATAACGCCTGAAAATATCACCATTGTACACGCAGCATCACTATATTTTTGCCACATCTGAAGGTTAATTTTTGATATAAAAAGGAATAAAATCCATTTGCACAGAAATGGAAGAAGAATACTTTAAATATTTATTATTACTATAAAAACCTGTATTACAGTAAATTAAATATTTATAAATATATAATATATCTATATTTAAGACACATTAAAAAAAATTGGTATATAATTTGAACGGTATGGGTATTTGAAATTAAAGGCATTTACTCATTAATCTTAAACTATTTAACTATGAACCGATTTAATTTAATGTTGCTTAGCATCTTTTGCTGTGTGACGGTACACACTCGAGACCTGGGAGGTGAACACAGAGAATGCAACGAAGAACTCAGTGATTATGCCACATTCATTGACCTGGCGTGTAATGATCTGGTCCATTTATCATTAGATACCAATTGCTATGCGGAATTAACTCCAGAAATGTTGTTGGAAGATTTAGACGGACTATCTACAGATTACGTTATCCAAGTCGAATATGCTAAAGTCTGGTCCAACGATATAAATTTTGATCAAAGTCATATAAATAAGACATATAATTACAGAGTAATTCACATTGCTACTGGAAATTCTTGTTGGGGAAAAGTACGAATTGAAGATAAATACCCACCGGGTTTGATATGTGATAATGATACGTTGAGATGCGGTGACAATTTTGGTCCGGATTTATTAGGTTTTCCTATTCCTCCTTGGTTCAACGTAAACATTGTTAAAGATACAAATAAAGTAAACGCATATTATGTTTATGGATGGGATGCCTGTTCTAAGGTATATTTATATTTCGTGGATCGCATGGTTATGAATACCTGTGATAGTACGTTTATAATAAAAATTTATAGGGACTGGACTGCTGCTGATTCTTTAGGCAACACGTCAAAATGTACAGATACCATTTGTATATTAAGACCTACCGAGCAGGATATTGATTATCCACCCCATTATGACGGATTCGATTTAGATCATCTATCGTGTACCGATAGTTTTCCAAAATTACCTAATGGCCACCCATCACCTGATTTTACGGGTCATCCTGTACCAAAACTCTGTAAAACGATGGCCGCTACATTTTCCGATTTAAGAATTGAAATTTGCGTTGCTAGCTATAAATTGATAAGAAGGTGGACCATTTTTGATTGGTGCACCGGCCGAATTATTTATTATGATCAAATCATTAAAGTGATAGATGATGAAGGTCCGGTATTTGTGTGCCCTGTTGATTTCAGCATTGGTATGCAAGCTTATAATTGTGAGGGATTTGGCAAGTTACCTGAACCAAATAACGTGAAAGATTGTGGAAATTTGTTTTATAAAATTTTTGCAACATATCATAAACCTGTACCAGGAATCGATGATGAGCCAAGTACAAAATATATAATTTATAATAAAAAAGATTCATGTTATTATTTTGATGGTGGACCACAAGGGGAATACACCTTATTGTATATTGTTACCGATGATTGTGGAAATTCATCTACCTGTGAGGTAGAACTTACAGTAAATGACAATCTAGCACCTATTGCAATTTGTGATCAAAAAACGGTTGTTACACTCACTAATGATGGAACCGGGAAAATTTATGCAGAAACGTTTGATGATGGTTCCTTAGACAATTGTGGTATTCTAAAATTTGAAGTAAGAAGGATGACCCCAGCGTGTGATTCTGCAAATTTACGTTTTAGACCATTTGTAGAATTTTGTTGTCTTGACGTTGGATTAACGGTAATGGTCGCACTCCAGGTTACAGATTCAAGTGGTAATGTAAATACCTGTATGGTCGAAGTAACGGTGCAGGAAAAAGTACCGCCCGTGGTTATACCACCTACAGATGTGACGATAACATGTGATCAGGATTATACCAATCTGGATGAATTTGGAGTCGTTCGTTTGAATGCTGCAGATCGAAAAGATATTATAATAAAAAATCAATATTATTCTAAACCAAATTTTATAGCTGGTATAGATGGTCTGGCCATAGATAATTGTTTTGTAAGACTAAGAGACAGTGTTGTATACGATTTAAAATGTAATGCAGGAATTATTTACAGATACTTTATTGCTACGGATGCGCAAGGATTTAGTTCCATTGGAGTGCAACGTATATTTGTTACTAACCCTAAGCCATTTAGCAGAAGGGATATAGACTGGCCGAGAGATCGAACTATCAGATCGTGTAGAAAAGTAGAAACGCATCCAGACATAACAGGATATCCAGAATTTGATAATAAAGAATGTGCCCAAGTTGCTTCCAATTATGAAGATTTGAAATTAATAGTATTGGACAGTGCTTGTTATAAAATATTGAGAAAATGGACCGTGATCGATTGGTGTCAATTCAATGCTCAAGATCAATTAGGAATCTGGGAGCATACACAAATCATTTATGTAATCAATTCGGAAAACCCTGAAATATTAACGTGTAATGATGTAGAAATTTGTGATTTTAAAGCGTATTACGATCCCAAGAGCAATATATGTTTTGGAAATTACGAATTGATTGCGAGAGGGGAAGATGATTGTACCAAAGAGGAAGACTTAATTTGGACATACCGGTTGGATATCGATAATGATGGAAGTTTTGAACCCCTGGATTCAGGGAATATAATTAGCGGGGTATTACATATTGGTACCCATCGGGTGCGATGGATTGTTCAAGACCAATGTGGTAACTATAGCCAATGTGACCAAATATTCACCATAAAAGATTGTAAGAAACCTACACCATATTGTATTAATGGAATTGTAACGGTGGTGATGCAAGGATCGGGAGAAGTCAGAGTTTGGGCTAAAGATTTAAATCTGAATAGTGAAGACAATTGTACGCCAAAAGACCGATTGATTTTCTCCTTCTCTCCGGATACCAGTTTTACATCTGTATTATATAATTGCGATAGTTTGAATGGACAAATAAGCGTTCAAAAATTAGTTCGTATCTACGTTACAGATGAATCAGGTAATCAGGATTATTGTGAAACATTTATCCGCATTTCGGATAACAACAGAGTATGCGGAACCACCAATTTTGTGGGAGGATCTACGACTAAAGCCAATCAATCGGCGATTCCAGATGTTTTGATAGAACTGAAAAATGAAAACAATAATGTATTTGACTATAAACTGACGGATCTATCTGGAAAATATTCTTTCCAGGATTTAACGGTGAAAGAATTCAGCGTGCATCCAAGTAAAACAGATGATATTTCAAATGGAGTAACGACTTATGATATCGTGTTAATTCAAAAACATATTTTGGGTATTAATACGTTTAAATCACCGTATCAAATAATTGCTGCTGATGCAAACAATTCAAGTTCCGTTACTGCTAGGGATATATCCGAAATTAGAAAAGTGATCCTAGGTCTTTCCGATCAATTTCCAAATAATAAAATCTGGAGATTTGTGCCCCAGTATCAAGC
>JALYPU010000076.1 GCA_030856215.1 Bacteroidota bacterium | reverse complement strand
AAGGACTGTCAGTAATAGGCATTTCAATTTGTCCACCTACCGAAAGCCCGTTAAATAATTTGTCTGCTTCTTCTTTACTTTCCGCACTTATTGCAATTTTACTTCTGTTCTCATTTTCGTTTGTTTTTCCTATAATTTCCGGAACATCATTTGCCATCAACATATTACATTTACCGATAGGCAAAGCAATATGTATAATTTTATTTTCTTCCTTTTCCGCAACCCTGAATTCAGGACTTGCAAGGTCTTTGAAACGAATAATCTTTGCAAACTCTCCGCCAAATACTGATTTGTAAAAGGTAAATGCTTCTTCGGCATTTCCGTTGAAGTTAATGTGAGGATTGATAAGTGCCATAATTTTTATTTTTTAAGTTTATTTTATTTCTTATTCCAAATGTCTGTCCACTGTGTAATTCAATTCAGTTACCCCGCAAGTAAATTGTCGAGTAGTCAATAGTTTTAGTTTTATTTTGTCTTTGATATTCTCAAACAATGGAATGCCTTTTCCAAGAATAATTGGATTAACAAATAGCCAGTAGCCGTCAATTAAGTTCTGCTGCATAAGTGAATGTGTTGCTGTCGGGCTGCCAAAAAGCAAGATGTCTTCACCCGCCTGTTGTTTTATTTCATTTATTATGTCTGAAAGGTTGTCGCTAATAATTTTTGTGTTAGTCAGTCCGATAGCTATCGGACCCGTTTCTTTCATTGTTTTTGATAAAACAACTTTGTGAACTTTGCTATACCACTTTGAATGTTCAATGTCGTGCTTGGTTGCTGTCGGCTTGTCTCCTGCGGTAGGCCAGTAATTTTCCATCATCTGATAAGTGACTCGTCCATATAATGCCGTGTCGCCTTGGCTTATACGCTTACCAACATAATCAAAAATTTCTTCATCAACATTAATCCAGTTCATTTCTCCGTTCAGTCCTGCTACAAAACCGTCAAGCGATATGTGCATAAATGATATTATTTTTCTCAAATTGTTCTATTTTTTATTGTTGTCTATGGTTTGTTACTGTCTTTTTACAATGACCGCTAACGGTTGGGCATACATGTGGTCGCGCCACCTGGAGGATACCAAAAGTACTGATTTAATTTCATTTACCATAAATGCCAAAAAAAACGGAGAAAATAGTTTGGCGCGATCATGTGTATGCCATGTTATCTCGCGTTCATTTTATTTTTCGGTGTGGTAAGTCTCTTGCAGAATGATGAATCGTCAAAATCACTACTTCGTGATCATTCAGGACCTTGTATATTATTCGATAGTTTCCCTCTATTATTTCTCTAATTGTTGGAATTCCGATCTCGTTGACTTCTTTACCAATGTACTTAGATATTTTTAATTTATTAGTTTTTTGTCGTATTCTAATGATTTGCCTTTTAGCATATTGTTTTGAATCCTTAGAGACATAATCAAATATTTCCTGAAGCTCATTTGATGCTAATTCTGACCAAATTAGTCGAACCATTTTTGCATTCTTTTGTCCAATTCAGCTTCGGAAACAATTCTTCCCTCATCTACATCTTTAAGACCGAGATTAACCTTTTCGACTACAATTAGTCTTTCTATAAGCTCATCTAAAGAAAATTCTTCAGGCAATTCTTTAATTTGTTTATTTACCACTTCTTTTGTTAGCATACATTGATATTTAATTGTTTAGTGCAAAAATAGTTAATTATTCAGTATTTATTGAATGCGAGATAACGTCCGTTCGAGTATTTGCGAAGGTAGGGAATTCATTTCTCGTCTGCCCGGTACAAATGCCCAATTGAAAGTTGAAGTTAACAACTTAAACCAAATTTATAAATGTCAGCTGGAACCGCTGCTGATACTTGCACATAGCCGATTGCTCCAATGTCCAGCACTGCTTTTGCAAATACTTTTGTTAGCTGCGGTTTTAGTCTGACACTTTTAATGAATCCAAAAATAATTCAGCTAAGGCTTCAGGTTGAATTCTATTTATAGTCGGGTTGATTTTCAAAAAGAATCCTTTTTCGACAGGTTCATGTAACTTAATATTCTTTTTAACAAGCGAATCTCGAAAACGATTTGGGTCTTTTCCTTTTATGTCAAGCCTGACAACATGAGTGCCGTTCTCAAATTCAGAAATGATAAATCTTTCTTCTTTTTTGAGTATTGAAAAGAACTTTTGAGCATTTAACCATGCAGACTTATAATCGGTCATGAAACTATCTGCATAATATAGTGCGATGGCTGCAAATGGCCATGCTGCTGGCAGCCCCCCTCCGAACATTCTTCTTTCATGAAACAGGGATTCTGTAAATTGCTTTGTACCCGCCAATATTGCGCCGGAAGGAGTATTGAAACATTTATACATGGATGTATAGACAGTGTCGAATAGCTCTCCATATTTTGCCGGTTCTATATTCGTATGAGCTGATTGTACAAATAACCTTGCCCCATCCAAATGCGTTTTTATTCCGTTGCTTTTAGCATAGTCACTTATCGGCTTAATTTTCTCGTATGTAAAAATTCGGTCTTGTTTTCTCCTGACTGGCGTTTCAATAGCAATGACACCTATCCTTGTTTCAACTCTGCCCGTTTTAGTTTGGTTTGCAATATTTACCACATCGTTTACAGAAAAATCAACTGCATTGTCTCCTGTAGTAATAAGATTTAGTCCGCTAAGTGTTTCAGCACAATCGCCGCTATCATTATAAAAATGGCTTTGTTCCTGAACTATGATTCTGCGATTATTGTTTGCAAGTTTGCGAACGGCAATATGGTTTGCTAAAGTTCCTGTAGGCATGAACACTGCAGATTCTTTACCCAAAAGAGTAGCAAATTTATTCTCTAACTCCTCAACAATTCCTCCTTTGGAATAATTATCTACCTTAACCTTTCCTTCATCCACAAGTTTCATTAACAGGTTGGCATATTCTTTTGGAGATAATTCTGTTCCATCATTAATAAAATCTATTTGCTTATTGTTATCGCCTGGCTTTTTAATATGCGGTATGCCTGCAAAAGAATTAAGTTGAGCTGCTGTCGCAGCAAGTAAACCACCCATTTCAATAAATTTTCTTCTTTGCATAATAGTTTTTTTAGAATGTCAATTTCCGAGTTTAAAAGCTGCTCAAAAAATCGCAGCTAACGG
>JALYPU010000065.1 GCA_030856215.1 Bacteroidota bacterium | reverse complement strand
TTTTCTTGAGATGATAATAAGTTAAAGGCTTCAAATAAAGGTTGTAATACTGCTTTCATTCTATATTATTTAAGTGTAAGATATATAATATATTTAATATATCATACTTTAATTAGAATATAGCCTCAAAAGACAATAAAAAAGCCCACGACCACCTATCGAAACAGGTGCGCAGGCCATCTAATCGCGAAATTAGGCCGCAAATGTATGGTTTTTCATCAACTTGGCAAAGGTATTTTCATTCTACAAATCTCGTCCAATAATTCATCTTCAATATTTGAAACAAAAAAGCTTATAATTGAATAAGTAAAAAGACATGTTGGGGTGCATCATTACGCCCCAACTTTTTAACCTTTCATCGTATGAAAATATTATCTATACTTATAGTTTTCACCATCGCAACACGCGCTGGCTTAGCTCAAGATCGCACATTCTTTAATTTAATCCCAGATATAGGTGCAGAAAAGGGACAATGTGTATTTGGTTCCATAGAATGCGATTCCCAATATATATATATAGTCGGCGATGAAGTCGTCAGTCAGGACTCGAACGGGCGCAAAAAGAAAGTCAAACCTCATCTCACCAAATTTGATTACCAGGGCAATCTCATTCATTCTAAGTTAATAACAGAAGATGATTTCTCAAAACCCTACAAGTATGAAAATTATCCACTCTTTAAAAGAAATGATTCTATATATTATTACATCATGTTCAATTGGGATGATACAACACAACGGTATCTTAACAACTATATCGTTGCTTTAAATATGCGATCTGGGCAAATCATAAAGAAGATTAAAGTCGAAGAACCGCTTTCTGGTTATATTGATTTTTCAACATTATCAGAAATGGATCCTGATTTGAAAGAATTATTATATGTATTTAGACAAGTATATCCTTCACCACCTATCAGCCATAGCAATTATATTTATAAATACAATGATGATTTGCAACTATTATCCAAAATACAAATAAAAAATATTCAGCGACCAATAACTATAAGATACATCACATTCAAAGCAGGATTCTTCCATCTCATTGGAGATGAGTTTGAAGTTAAAAATAATCAATTTACAAACAAAGGATGGCTGATCTATCTGAAGGTCGATACATTTGGAAATGTAATTACAGAGAACAAACTTATTGCCCCTGGTAATGTCAATACAAACGGTGGTTTCACATATACTATCGCAAGTGACGGAAATGATGGATACTATATAGTTACGAATGATTGGGTTCTAACTAATAATAATGATCCCTGGAAGGGTATTCCATATGTCTATCATGTATCTTCTGAGCTGGATACAGTATATTGGAGGACAAGATTCCAACATCCATTGATTATGCTCGGGCAGAATTCATCAAATATAAATTGCATGACCGCCCATAAGGATAAATCAGGTTTAGTTACCTGCGGGTCTCTTAATACACCTCCTATTGCTGAACCAGATTTTGGATGGATTTTCAAATGCTCAATGCAAGGTGACAGTTTATGGACAAGACAATTTCAACCTTTGTCATGGGATAGTACCAGGGCCTGGTGGATGGTAATGGAGAGTATAAGAACCACTCCTTATAATACACTAGTTGTATGTGGAAGGGTTTCTGACAGAGCAGATGGAATGATTAAAGGTTGGCTATTGCATTTGGATTCAGAAGGATGCCTAGTTCCGGGTTGTGACAAGGTCGTAAGTAATGCAGACATTCATTCTGGTAAAGAAAAAGCATTTACTGTATACCCCAACCCAATAGTATCAGATCATTTGTATTTACTCTCAAGAATTAGTGATCAATCAAAATTCACTCTAGAATTAATTGATCTTTCTGGTAAAGTATTACATTCAACGCATTTTAATCCACAACAGGGAACACAATATTTCATGCAATTACCGAGTGATCTATTAGGTGGTGAGTACGTACTAAAGATTCAAGGGAAAGAGTATAAACAAGTAGAGAAAATTGTTGTAATAAGGTAAGGAGTTTAGTATGATCTTAAAGACAACTAGCAATAATTGTTTGATTCATGTGGATGTAGAAAAGAAACTGGAATTAACACAATATTGACGTTCATGCCACCAAAAACTTTCTTTTTTAAAAATTGGTATAAAGGAATTACATTTTCACACTTGGCTTCATTCAATAGGTGGCACGTCGTCAATACTTAACCGTTTTATACATTGTTGGATGCGTGTGCAATGTTTCGGATGCCTTGTCCCTTATTAAATTAAAAGCATGATCCGGCAATTTGTTCTCTTTATGTGGAGTAAATCCAAATCGATCCCCATCGCTACAGTCTTTACATGTTGTTACATATACGGTGTAAACATTTTTATCTATAGTAATATCAAACGTGCATGTATGACAATCTAGGCACAAATTATTGCCGGCAACATGATTACAATCACAATTTTCACGCATGATATTGAGACTATTTACAGAAATTGCGGCTTTTATTCATGGGATGAGTATGTAAGAGCAAAAATCGATCATCACTTTGATAAACCCAACAAGGTCATGTGTGTGGATAATAAAATTGACGCTATTACCTCCAATCTTTTAATGGTTACATCAAGTATGGCGTAATTTTCTTTTAATAATTAACAGTATTTTACACGTTATTGCACCTGCAATATTTATTCCTATGTTTGGATATGGAGTGTATGTTCTTTTTAAGGTGATTAAATTTCTATTTACTAATGAAAACCGAAAAAACAATGCTTATGTCAGCTCCAAGTGAAAACGTCCAATTAACGTTAATCTGCTTTATGGTTCCATTTATTTGCCTCTGTGTAATGTATTGTTATTTGATTTATAATAAAAGAATGACAAACACTACCGCCGAAGTCAGATTTACGCTGCCTCCTGAAATAATGCTTAGAATAATGGCTGTATTTGTAGTGGCTATTATAACTTTTATTTTAACAATTGGCGGAAAAATGGATATAAGTGTAGCATCCGCAATATTAAGCTCAATAGTTACAGGAGTGATCACATCTTATAGAGGTGACGCCAAAAAGAAAGACGACTTATAAGTATATTAATAGCATCTGTGACATTGCCTAAATAATTTTGCGTGTAAATGGGTATAGTTACCTAAATTAATCCACAAAAGGCTTACCATGAATACCCATTACATTTTATTACCTTCGCAGCGTGCAGGATGGATTGATCCGTGTAGAAGATTTTTTATCCAGAGATCCTAAGGCAACAGAACTTGCCAGCTTACTCAACGAGCGACCCAAACAGAGAATCCTGGTTCAGGGACTTTCAGGTTCTAGGGATAGCTTTTTGCTTTTTGCAAGCTTTCAAAAAATTCGCAAACCTATTTTGATCATTGCAGACAATAAAGAAGAGGCCGCATATCTTCTGGATGATCTTATACAATATTCATCAAAACCCCTAGCCAGCTTATTTCCAGACTCGTTCAGAAAGCCTTTATTGTTTGAAGAACTTGACCTATTTCAGGTTCAGCAACGCATGGAAGCCCTTCATAAAATAGGACAGCCGGAGCCGCAAATACTGGTCACTTATCCGGAAGCCTTGTTTGAAAAAATGGTTTCTGATCGGGCGCTCACTTTGGCAAAAATTGATTTTAAATCAGGCGAAAAACTAGACATTGATGAAGTCATCCATCGGTTGGTGCATTATGGATTCGAACGCGTAGATTTTGTGTTTGAGCCTGGTCAGTTTTCGATTCGAGGAGGAATATTTGATGTATTTTCATTTGTTTCTGATTTTCCGTATCGCATAGAGCTTAATGACGATATCATTGAGAGTATTCGAAGCTTTGATACTATTAGCCAATTGAGTTTATTAAATATTGGACGATTTTCTATCATTCCAAATATCAATTCAGATTATAAGAATGAAGAGAAACAAAATATTTTTGACATCCTGCCGGAGCAAACGATACTTTGGATTAAAGATCTGGAAGATATTAAAGACCGATTGCAAAAATGTTTTGAAGAGGCGGAGCGATTTGGTGAAAAAATGGTGCACTATGAAGAGGAACGTAACGTAAAAATGATCCGCGAGAGAGCCTTTGTGTATCCCCATGAAATTATGGATGCTATCCAACGATTCTCTATAGTTTTTTTTGCTACTAAACCGGTGATCCAGGAGGAACTTAACATATTGCAAGTACATTCAAAGCCACAACCGAATTTTAACAAAAACTTTACGCTATTAATTGAAGACCTGAAGCAATTACATGAGAAAAAGTATTACCCATTTATTTGCACGAATAGTAAAGCGCAAATAGAACGCTTCTATAATATTTTTGAAGACCTAAAAGCGGACACTTATTTTCATCCAGAGTTGAAATCTCTACGGGAAGGATTTATAGATGAAGATCTAAAAATAGCCGTGTACACCGATCACCAGATTTTTTCAAGATTTCATGGGTATAAAGCAAAAAACAATTTTACCAGAGATCAGGCTATTAGTTTAAAATTATTGAAGGAGCTCCAAACCGGTGATTATGTGACGCACATTGATCATGGAATTGGTCGATTTGCAGGGTTAGAAAAAATAACGGTAAATGAGCAAACGCAAGAAGTAGTCCGGTTGATTTACAGGAATGACGACATTCTCTATGTAAGCATTCATTCACTTCATAAAATAGCCAAGTATACAGGAAAGGAAGGCACTGTTCCCCATATGAATAAATTGGGTTCAGACCAATGGAAAATTATAAAGCAGCGCACCAAACAAAAAGTCAAAGATATTGCCAAAGAATTAATCAAATTGTATGCAAGTCGAAAGACCGCCAAAGGGTTTGCGTTTTCACCCGACAATTATTTACAGGCAGAATTAGAAGCTTCCTTTATTTATGAGGATACACCAGATCAATATAAGGCTACACAAGACGTAAAGGCAGACATGGAAAAGCCCTATCCTATGGATCGCCTGGTTTGCGGGGATGTAGGATTTGGGAAGACAGAAGTAGCGATCCGTGCAGCTTTCAAAGCGATTCAAGACGGCAAGCAGGTGGCTATTTTAGTGCCGACAACCATACTAGCGCTTCAACACTACCGAACGTTTAGTGAGCGCTTCAAACCATTTTCCATAGACTTAGACTACCTCTCCCGTTTTAGAACTGCGAAGGAAAAAACGGTCATTTTAAAGAAGCTGAAGGAGGGAAAAATAGAATTGATTATTGGAACACATAGTTTACTCAGTCAGAAAACCGAGTTCAAGGATCTAGGACTACTTATAATTGATGAAGAGCAAAAATTTGGAGTAGCTGCCAAAGAGCGGCTTCGCCAATTCAAAGTCAATGTCGACACACTTACTTTGACAGCGACACCCATCCCAAGAACGTTACAATTTTCTCTCATGGCTGCCAGGGATCTCAGTTCCATCAATACCCCTCCGCCTAATCGCCAACCAATCTATACAGAACGGCGGGTCTTTAATGATGAATTAATCAAAGACGCTATCCATCATGAGGTCTTTCGGGGAGGCCAGGTTTTTTTTGTATTCAATCGGGTAAAAGGTCTTGAGGAAGTAGCTCAAATGATCAGGAAATTGTGTCCAAGTGTGGATGTGGCAGTAGCCCACGGAAAACTGGAAGCGGAGAAGCTGGAAACAGTGTTAGTCGATTTTATCGATCACAAATATGATGTCCTTGTTTCCACGAATATTATCGAGACCGGATTAGATATCCCTAATGCCAATACTATTATCATTCACCAGGCTCATCAATTTGGCCTCAGTGACCTACATCAATTGCGTGGAAGAGTAGGACGTTCCAATCGAAAGGCCTATTGTTACCTATTTGCTCCACCTTCCTCTGTATTGACACCGGAGGCTAAAAAACGGTTGAAAACCATAGAAGAGTTTTCCGATTTGGGAAGTGGATTTAATGTAGCTATGCGCGATTTGGACATTCGTGGTGCCGGGAATCTATTAGGTGGAGAGCAGAGTGGATTTATTGTCGATATAGGATACGATACCTATCAAAAAATTCTGGAGGAAGCCATTTTTGAATTAAAGGAAAATGAATTTAAAGAGGTCTTTCAAAATCAGGATGCCGCCCCTAAAATATATGTCAGGGATGTAAGCATAGATAGTGATATAGAAATGTTATTTCCAGACGGTTACATTTCAAATATCCAGGAGCGATTGCTGTTATATCAAAAACTTGATAAAATAAAGAATGAAGAAGGAATCAGTCAATTTTCACTAGAACTGAAGGACCGGTTTGGGACCATTCCACCCACAGTAGAAAACTTATTCCATGGATTGAGGTTGCGATGGGTGGCGAGGGATATTGGTTTTGAACGCGTGGTTTTGAAAAAGAAAAAGCTTCAATGTTTTTTTATAACAAACCCCTCATCCACATTTTTCGAGTCAAGCTATTTCAAAGAATTATTAAAGGCGATCGCAGACCCTTTCTGGGCGGTTAGTCTTAAACAATCTAACCAAGCACTGATTATGATAAAAGAGCAGGTAAAAGATATGAAAGTTGCCAAGGATTTTTTGCTTAAGTTTCATGCGGCAGTTGTCAAAAATAACACATAAATCCATCCTCTGGCCAAGCTTTAAAACCAACTGGGTCTATATTTTGTTAAAAATAGGCTATTTGAAATTATTTTTGCTTTCGAAGCGTTTTAGTCTATTAGTATCAAGCATATGGAGTGGAGTCAAAACTATTACGACCAGCTGATTCATAAGGTCGACCAATTTACCAGAAAATATTATGTAAACCAGCTAATTAGGGGCGGACTCTATTTTGTAGGTTTAATTACCCTAGTTTTTATTCTTTTCAATTTATTGGAAAGCTATTTTTATTTTGGAACAGCTGTCCGCAAGATCCTATTTTTTAGCTTTGTATTCCTTTCTTTTGGAACCCTTTGGTATTGGATTGTCCGGCCTATGATGCATTATTTTAGATTGGGCAAGCTAATTAGCCAGGAACAAGCAGCGAGAATTATTGGAACCCATTTTAGTGAGGTCAAAGATAAATTGCTTAATGTCCTTCAGCTTAAAGCTCAAGCCATTGGATTTAGCGACCGGACCCTAATTGAAGCAAGTATTAATCAAAAAGCAAGTGAATTAAGTCCGGTACCGTTTGTGGCCGCCATTAATCTCCAAAAAAATAAGCAGTATTTAAGATATGCCCTCCCTCCAATTTTCGTGCTAGGAGCTATTTTACTGTGGGCGCCTAGTTTAATTAAAGATCCTACTAGTCGGTTTGTGCAAAATGATAAAGAATTCCAGAAAGCTGCCCCATTTTCGTTTGTGTTCGATTTCGACAATCTTAAAGTGGAACAGAACGGGGACTTTAAATTGAATATTGATATTGAAGGTTCTATAATGCCGTCAGAAGTGTTTATCGATGCAGACCATTTTCAATATAGATTAAAGCAAGATGACGCTGGACAGTTCTCGTATATTTTTAAAAATGTCCAAAAAGACATTCCCTTTAGAATTTTTTCAGGCGATGTGAGTTCTAACACATTTGTTTTAAAACTCCTTCGAAAACCCATTCTAACAAATCTCCAAATCCGATTGGAGTATCCGGCCTATACGGGCAGAAAAAATGAGAATTTAAGTAATACGGGAGATCTCATTATTCCTGTGGGTACAAAAGCAGTTTGGTTCATAAATACAGAACATACAGAGAATATGAAGTATGGATTCAGTTTTGGAAAAGGGCTTTCGGAACCTACGCAGCGAGCGGAAAATGAATACCAATTTTCACAACGGATCCTGCAAGATGGATCCTATACATTATTCTTGAAGAACGCTGAATTGAGTTATTACGATTCTATTCAATACCAGATAAATGTTATTCCTGATCAATATCCGCAAATCCAGATTGAGTCTTTTGAAGACAGCTCGGATAACAAAATTATTTATTATGCTGGTGAGGCGGCGGATGATTATGGTGTTCGAAACCTCACATTTAATTATGCCATACAACATCCCAATGGTAAATCCGAATCTATTAAAAGTGTCAATGTAAACTTTCAAGCAGCCAAACTTAGCTCATTTAGATATCTGCTCAACCTGAATGAAATGGATATTAAGGCCGGAGAAAAGTTGAACTATTATTTTGAAGTTTGGGATAACGACGGGGTGCATGGATCCAAATCTACCAAGAGCAGTGTGATGGAATACAAACTTGAGACGTTGGAAGAATTAGCTAAGCAGGAAGAAAAAAACAACGAAGACATTAAATCAAGTTTGGAAAAATCCATTGCAGACGCTAAAAAATTGCAGGAAAAACTGAATGACTATAAAGATAAACTACATCAGAAAAAAGATCTGGAGTGGCAAAATAAAAAGGATCTTGAAAAAATGTTGAAAGAACAGGAAGCAATTGAGAAGCAGTTTGAGGAAGCAAAGAAAAAGTTTGATGAAAATTTAAAAAAACAAGAACAGCATAGTAATCCTGATGAGAATTTATTGAATAAGCAACAACAACTTCAAAAGCATTTTAATGATGCAATGAATAATGAAATGAAGCAGTTGATGGAAAAAATTCAAGATTTGATGCAAGAATTAAATAAAGACCAGGCGATACAGATGTCTGAACAATTCCAAAATCAAAATCAGGAAATGAATAAAGAAATGGATCGTCTTCTGGAATTATTTAAAAACCTGGAACTTGAAAAAAATATTAAAGACCAAATTAACAAATTGAGAGAACTGGCGGAAGCTCAAAAAGAATTAGCGGAGAAGACGCAACAGAAATCTGAGAATCAAGAAGAGTTAAAGAAAAAGCAGGACGACATCAATAAAAAATTTGATGAAGTAAAAAAAGGTTTGGAAGATATCAAAAAGAAAAATGAAGAATTACAGACTCCTAAAGCATTGGAAGATCGTAAAGCTGAAAGTGAAGAAATAAAAAACGAGTTAAATCAATCCAAAGAAAAACTCAGTAAAAATGAAAATGAAGGCGCTTCCAAATCTCAGAAAAAAGCTGGAGATAAAATGGAGGAGATGGCCAATGACATGGATAATGAGATGAATCAAAGCGAACAGGAGCAGGCCGAAGAGGATATTAAAGTACTTAGACAATTACTGGAAAATTTGGTAAATCTTTCGTTTGAACAAGAGGGTTTAATTTCTGCATTTGGAACGACTAATCCACAAGCGCCTAAATATGTTTCGTTGGTACAGGATGAATTTCGGCTTAAAGATAATTTCAGATTGATTGAAGATACGTTGAATGAATTGAGTAAACGAGTAGTTCAAATCGAATCATATATTTCTGAAAAGGTGCAAGAAATCAACAGCAATTTCAGCAAAACTATTGATTATTTAGAGGATCGACAGGTATCACAAGCGTCTGGCAATCAGCATCGCATTATGAAAAACGTCAATGACCTCGCTGTCATGCTTTCAGAGACCATGAAAAACATGCAGCAACAAAAAAATGAATCCTGTAACAAGCCCGGAAATAAATCCTGCAACAAACCAAAACCTGGAGGCAAAGGCAAAAAAGGAACCAAAGGAAAGGTTCCTATGGACAAAATAAGTGAAGGCCAAAAAGAAATGGGTGAGGGCATGAAAGGGCTGAAGAATAAAAAAGATAAAGGCCAGGGGAAGTTAAGTGAAGAGTTTGCACAAATGGCAGCTAAACAAGCGCAATTACGGAAAATGCTTCAGGACCTGGAAAAAGAAAAACGTGAACAGGGACAAGGAGGGAATAAACAGCTCCAGGACATCATAAACGAAATGAATAAGACTGAACGCGAATTAGTCAACAAGCAAATTACTAACGAAACGCTTAAGCGGCAGCAAGAGATTACTACCCGGCTTCTTGAGGCAGAGCGATCTGAGCGAGAAAGGGAATTTAAAGAAGAGCGTAAATCTGAAACTGGTATGAATATTGAACGTAAGTTTCCCGACGGTCTGGAAGAATATTTAAAACAAAGGCAAGCTGAAACAGAATGGTTCAAACACGTATCACCCGATTTGCGACCTTTTTACAAAAAACTGGTCGAACAATATTACCAGAGTTTGAAAAAGCAAGGATGATTCGCTTCGCTTCAGTACCGGCTAATATTTTAAAAGTAGAGGAATATATACGGCATGTATTTCAAGAGTACCATATCGATGAAAAGCTGTACCCTAATATTTTGGTCAGTATCACGGAAGCGGTCAACAATGCCATCATTCATGGGAACAAAGAAGATCACTCCAAATTTGTGCATTTAAATACCGTACGCAAGAAAACCTGCATTTCTTTCAAAGTGTCAGATGAGGGTCCGGGTTTTGATCCAAAATCTATACCTGACCCAACCCTTCCAGAAAATATAGAGCGTTGTGGAGGCCGAGGAGTATTTCTTATGCAAAAATTATCGGATCGCGTTGTATTTTCTAATAAAGGCCGCACAGTAGAAATCCAATTCAGGTGTGATGCTTGCTAAAGCAAAACCGCAGTTTCATTTTTTAGTAGATCCTTTTGAACTTCAGACGCGTAAAATTTCAAATTGGATACAAAAGACGATTCTACATTATCAGAAGCCTGCCGGAGAAATCCAAATTATCTTTTGTAATGATGATTATTTGTTTGAGATGAATCAAAAATATCTCCAACATGATTATTACACCGATATCATTACTTTCCCAAACAGTGATTCAAAAATTTCAGGAGATCTATATATAAGTGTAGATCGCGTCCTCGATAATGCACGTCAACTTACTATTGATTTTGAAATTGAGTTGTTGCGTGTCATCATCCATGGAATATTTCATTTGTTAGATTTTAAAGACAACACAGCAATAGAGAAAAAGCAAATGCGACAATTGGAAGATGATGCCATAAAATTATATAAGGAAGAATTTCTAGCCGAACTTCATTACTATGACAGAGTGTATGATGTCGTGCGTATGATTCCTGAAGGCAAGGTGTCCACATTTGGAATTATCTCAGATTACCTGGCCTTAGGTTCTGCCAAAATGGTGGGGTGGGCGTTAAATCAGCTGAAAGGTAATCAAACCGATATTCCGGCGCATCGAGTGGTCAATGCGAAAGGAGAATTATCTGGAAGATTGCATTTTAGCTTAGACCATCCTATGGAAAAACGATTGACAAAGGAGGGAATCAAAATCAAGGATTCAAAAATAACTGATTTAAACAGTTACCTCTGGAAGCCTGAGTAATAGTGCTAATAATTTTTCCGTTATACAGGTAATTTATTAAACACAAAAATAGGTCACCAATGTTTTATTTTTATATAAAGCCCTTTATGATTATTATGACATGTATCATCATTTCAAGTGGTGCTGTCAGTGCTCAAAATTCCATCGTGGGGATGTGGGAGGCGATTGATGACGAAACAAACACGGCAAAATCACATATTGAAATTTATGAACGCAATGGAATGTTTTTTGGAAAGGTCATCCGTTTGTTGCCGTCTGCAACCATAGTAACTTGCCTCAATTGTCCTGGAGATCGGAAAGACCAATCTCTGATAAATATGGTAATGATGTGGAACCTTCGGCCATATAAAGATTATTGGTCTTATGGTGAGATAATTGACCCTAAAACGGGAAACATTTATTCATGCAGTGTATGGTTAAAGGGAAAAAACCAATTGAAGCTCAGAGGGTATCTTGGAATTCCAATGTTTGGTAGAAGTCAAGTATGGAATCGCTTGAAATAAGAAAAATTAATCTCTAGTGAACAATATTAGATGTTAAATATCTGTTTTGTTGAAGAACCACAAAATTAAGCCCATGCCTATGGTTGATACGTTTACTCTCAGTCAATTAGTCCGGTACACGTACAGGGAATGTTCTCAAGAGGAAAAACAGCTCATCGATGAGTTGGCAAGTTCTGATTGGGATGTACGGGAGGAAATTCAAATGCTTAAGGAAGCAGTACAATGTCTTCCTAAAGCGCTTTTCTCTCCAAAACCATCTACCTTGAAATGGATATTGGACTACAGCAAACAGTCGCGCTAGAAATAGTGTTACCGTTTCATAAATGCCTTTACAGATTACTTGTGAAGGCATTTTTTTTAGCCGGAAATTTTTAGCCGGAAGAAATATTACACCATTCTTTTTTGCATGATTACCATCAACTCATCTTTTTTCTTAGGGGAGATAGAAACTTCTGAATTGTCACTCATGACTACATAACCTCCATCAGATTTGATGATCTTTTTGATTTCACGAATATTAATGTGATTATCTTTACATATTGTTTGTTAAATGCTTGTACCAATGTAAATAAGAGAAATGATATAGAATTGTCAATTGAACCCTTTACAGTAATGAATCTTGAGGATTCAATAATACATCTCCAAAACATAAACCAGGTTAAATCAGAGTATTACTTGGTATCTGGATTTAATAATGATAGTTTGCAAATGGATTATCTTGACAGTTTTGTGTGTGATTTAAAACCTTTTGGTATTAAAAGATATCATAATTTTTGGATTCATCTATTTAGAAAATCTGCCAATACAAATAATATTGAGATAGCGAAGAATCCAAGACAATTTATCAGATACTCTTTATCTAATGATCACTTATTTACATATTGTTGGCGTAGATCGGGTACTTTTAGAAAGGAAATATATAATTTATGCGAGTATCCTGTTCAGGTATTAGATTCATTCAAGTGCAAATCAATTTGGTAGAACAATTGTATTTTTTTTTACTTCTCAATCATTCATTCAGAAAATTTATGAATGAATATGAAACACTTACACTGAGTTAGTTACCTAACCGGCCTGCTTGGTTTCCCATAAATCATAAGCTTTAATTAATAGGTTTCCCATTTGCAGAGAATTTGGCAATTATTCGAAAATCTTGGGAATTATTGCAATGGGGTCATTCTTTTTGTATTTAGCTTATTGATAATAAATACCTTGAAGACATATCAGTTATCAGTGATACATTCTATTACCAAGATTAGCTTCAATTAATTTATTGGTACAACGTTTATAAAAGTCTTGTCATTTATAGATTTCCGGTGCATAACCAGGTGCAGTATTTAATTTATTTAGCTTTATAAGGTCTATATAGTTTGGAGCTAAAATTTTTGAAACTCTTTCGAAATCAGCCTAAAATAAAAATCCCTTTACCATAACTGATAAAGGGAAGTAAGAAGTTGAGGTCGAGACCGGATTCGAACCGGTGTAGGAGGTTTTGCAGACCTCTGCCTAGCCACTCGGCCACCCGACCAATGATATAAAGGACGGCAAAGCTAAGAAATTCTTCAAAAAACTACTACAATGCCTTATTAAATTGAAGGGTTACTTATAAAACATGCACAATTAAATTGTTTTTACCCGGATACAATATTCCTGGATTTATTGACCCAATAATATACCGGGATACCCAACAACACTATGCCTAAACCCGGCCAGGTAAATGCTGGCTTATAAATTAATAACAACACACATATTATAACAGCCAACACTATATATAATATGGGAATCAATGGATAGCCTATGGTTCTATAAGGTCTTTCTGCGTTGGGATTTTTGGTTCTCAATACAATCACACCAGCTACCGTCAAAATATAAAACAACAACACCGCAAACACCACGTAATCCAATAAATTGCCATAGGTACCTGAAAGACATAGCGCACAGGTCCAGGCACATTGAAACCATAATGCCTTTGCGGGAACTTGATATGAATTCAACTCGGCAGCTTGACGAAAAAATAATTTATCTATAGCCATCGCCTGGTAAACTCTTGCCCCAGACAAGATCAATCCGTTATTACACCCAAACGTTGAAATCATAATCAATATAGCCATGAGATAAAGAGAGGAATCGCCAAATATCTGGAAAGCAGCAGCAGTTCCTACCCGATCATTTAAAGCGAATTGAATACCTCTATCTATGACTCCCGGGCCATCAGGACTTCCCACCATGGGCAATAAACCCATATAAACTATATTGGTTAGGATGTAAATACCGGTAACTATTAAGGTTCCTGTGACCATACTTTTGGCTACATTTTTAGAAGGATTTTCCATTTCTCCAGAAACAAACGTCACATTGTTCCAAGCATCAGCTGAAAATAAAGTTCCCACCATGGAGACTCCCAAAGCACTTATTAATGCCATCCCAGTAAGATTGGATACGCTCCATAAACCAGTAGCATCCTGGCTAATTTTGGATCCTGCCCAAAAGCTATTCCAATTGAGTTGCCACACAGCACTGTCAAATGAAAAAAGTCCTATCAATATCAACCCAAAAAGCGCCACTAGCTTAGTGGTAGTGAACAGCTTTTGCAGAATACTCCCTTGTTTAATTCCCCGGCTATTGAACCAACTCAATAAAACAATGGAAAGGATTGCCAAAATTTGTGCGGCAGAAATTTTTAAACCCCCGAGTTCCATGAGAATATTTTTTTCGCTGACAACCGGGAATATAACCCCCGTAAATTTTGCAAAAGCGACTCCTACAGCGGCTATAGTTCCGGTTTGGATTACGGTAAATAAAGTCCAGCCGTATAAAAAGCCTATCATCGGATTGTAGGCTTCTTTTAGATAAATGTATTGACCACCGGCTTTAGGCATCATACCTGCAAGTTCTCCGTAGCTCAGTGCGGCCATAATAGTCATCAATCCTGCCAAAAGCCAGGTTAATAATAACCATCCTCCTCCACCTACATTCCTCGCTATGTCGGCACTAACAATAAAAATACCCGATCCAATCATGGAGCCTGCCACTAACATAACACCATCTGTTAAAGTCAATTTTTTCGTTTGCATGATTTTTATAAAAGGTTTTGGAAAGATAAGCCATTCAAATTTCTTCATGATTGGTAATTATTGACCAATTTTTAATTGAAAAAGGCCATTTTTAAAATATGATTATCTTTAAACCACAACAAAACAAAAAAACCTAGCGCCAGATGAGTAAAAACTTATTGTTCGTTAAAAAACCTATAAAAGAGCTACTTGACCAAGCCTCAAATGAGGGGGTTTCTTTAAAAAGAACCCTGGGCCCAACCAGTCTTATATTACTAGGCATTGGCGCGATAATAGGTGCCGGATTGTTTTCTATAACAGGAGGAGCTGCGGCGGCTAATGCCGGCCCGGCCATTACAATTTCTTTTATTGTTGCGGGCCTTGGTTGTGCCTTTGCCGGACTATGTTATGCTGAATTTGCATCCATGATCCCTGTAGCGGGAAGTGCTTATACGTATTCGTATGCGACGATGGGTGAATTTATAGCCTGGATCATAGGATGGGATTTGGTCTTAGAATATGCGGTTGGGGCTGCAACGGTTAGTATTAGTTGGAGTCGCTATTTGGGTAAATTTTTAGAAGGCTTTGATATTTATCTCCCCCAGAGTATGATGGGTGGACCCTGGGATGGAGGAATCGTAAACATTCCGGCTGTTTTTATTGTAGTGCTCACAAGCCTATTATTAATTAAAGGAACCAGTGAATCCGCAAAAGTGAATGCTTTCATAGTAGTCTTAAAAGTTACCGTTGTATTAATTTTTATAATATTGGGATGGACCTATATCAATTATAGTAATTACACACCTTATATCCCTGACAATACCGGAACTTTTGGCGAATTTGGATTTAGTGGAATCATTCGTGCGGCAGCCATCGTTTTCTTTGCTTATATAGGATTTGATGCCGTAAGTACTGCAGCTCAGGAGACTAAAAATCCATCTAAGAATATGCCTATCGGAATACTGGGTTCTTTACTTATTTGTACCGTACTTTATATTTTATTTGCGCACGTGATGACGGGTGTAACAAATTATACGTCATTTGCGGGTAAAGATGGCATTGCTCCGGTTGCAGTAGCTATAGAACATATGGGTAGCACTGACGCGAGTGGAAAATTAATTCCAGATTATCCGTGGCTGAACCGCGCTATAATTGTAGCTATTTTAGCCGGTTATGCATCCGTGATCTTAGTGATGCTTTTGGGTCAGTCCAGAGTATTTTTTAGTATGTCCCAAGATGGATTGATACCTAAAATCTTTTCTGATGTGCATCCAAGTTTCAGGACACCCGCCAAAAGCAACATTCTATTTATGATTTTCGTGAGCTTGTTTGCTGCTTTTGTTCCAGCTAGAATCGTCGGGGAAATGACCAGTATTGGTACCTTATTTGCTTTCATTTTAGTTTGCATCGGGATACTGGTTTTAAGAAAAACTATGCCAGACGCACCTAGAGGCTTTCGCACGCCGCTAGTTCCACTAGTGCCTATATTAGGAATTGCCACTTGTTTATTTATGATGGTTTTTTTACCGGGAGATACCTGGCTGCGATTAATTATTTGGTTGGCCATTGGGTGTGCCATTTATTTTGGATACAGTATAAAGCACAGCAAGCTAAGGAAGCGAGCAGCACAGGAGTAATGATTGCTGCAAAGTGAACAAAATCGAAAGACATAAAAAATGTCTTTCGATGCTGTGAACCGAAAATGAATCCGGAGCCAGCGGAGGGTTCATTGAGGAATTGCTTTTAAATATATCGTTCAACTCACCCTAATTTCAAGCTTCACTGAGGTATCTGAAAATATCACTCTATATTTGAAACCATAATTCAGTATCTAACACCGTTGAATAATAAATATGTTGATGAAAAAATATTTTATCCTTGGCTTGTTGTGTATTTCACTAACTAATTCCTGGGCGAAGTCTTCGGATGATAGAATTAAAATGAAAAAATTTTTGGAAAAAAATTTTTCGGGTATTGAGATAAAAGAAATGAATGCAAAAGAACCATTTTTATTTATTTGGGAATTAAAAATTAATCAGCAACTGAATCATACTATTAGCGGCTCAGGAACATTCAAACAAAAAATATTTTTGTATCACAGGGGTTTTAAAAACCCTAATGTATTGGTTACTGAAGGTTACGATGTTGCGAACCGAGTATATGAACCAACACTAATTCTTGACGCAAATCAAATTTCTGTGGAATACAGATTTTTTGGAGCATCCGCTCCTGAAAAAATTAATTGGAATTTATTAAATCACCATCAAGCGCTAATGGATTTGAATTACATCCATAAGACATTGAGTAAAATTTACAAAAAACGTTGGGTGTGTACAGGGATTTCAAAAGGAGGAACCACAGCAGCATTGTATAAATTGACGTATCCCAAATCAATAGCGGCTGCAGTAGTTTATGTAGCCCCCTTTGCATTGGAACAAGAGGATAAAAGAACCATTGATCACTACAAAAACAAGGTAAGTACACCTGAATGTAGGGATAACGTTTTTCAATTCCAACGCAATTTGTTGAAGAAACGAGAAGAATTAAAACCGTTTCTGGTGGAATTATCAAAATCCGAGCAAGTGTCCTTTTCGCTTGGGTGGGATAAGGTCATCGATTACGCAGCCGTGGAGTATCCATTTTCATTTTGGCAATGGGGATTCCAATGTGAAGAAATACCCACCAACGATGCATCTGCCTTAGAAATGTATCAGCATATTGAAGAGGTGGTAGATTTTAATTTTTATGATGATCCTACCTGTGCAAGTTTTTTACCCGCATACTATCAATTCATGACGGAATATGGATATTATGGATTTGACACAACTGGTTTAGCTGATTTATTATTTTTTGAAAATGAATTGAGCAATCTGGAATTTTGTCCAAAAGGTGTTACAATTAAATATGATAATTCCTATATACTTTCGATGTATCAACGCGCCGTCAACGAAGGCAATAATATTATTTATATTTATGGAGAAAATGATACATGGACGTCTTGTGGAGTCATCCCTTCTTCAAAAACCAATGCACAGCGATTTGTAAAAAAGGATGGAGGTCACAGAACACGCATAAGGGATTTAAGCATTTCGGACAAAGATAAAATTTATAACACCTTACAAAAGTGGACGCGATATAAAACTAAACCACTTCCGTATTAAGAATATCTAATACCTTTGCTTTCGAATTTTGGTTCTATATTTTTACAAACGCCTAAATCTAAATTTGTTTATGGAAAGAAAAAATGGAAGGTATGAAATCCAGGGGTTGGATGTACTGGATTTATGTGCTGAATACCATACACCATTATATGTTTATGATAGCGAAATTATCAAGCGCCAGTTAGATAAATTAACAAATGCCTTTAATGTTCCTGAGCTAGGAATACATTTTGCCTGTAAAGCGCTCAATAATATTAATATTTTAAAGTTATTAAATAAATGGGGATCGGGACTGGACACCGTTTCTATTCAGGAGATCTGGACAGGATTGCAAGCGGGCTTTAAGGCCAAAGACATCATATATACTCCCAATTGCGTGGGTCCGGATGAAATCGAAATGGCCATCGATTTGGGCGTGCAGGTGAATATTGACCATATAGAAACATTGGAATATATAGGCCATCACTATCCGGAAACAAAAATCTGTATCAGAATTAATCCGCATGTCATGGCCGGAGGTCATGATAAAATATCCGTTGGACATATTGATTCTAAATTTGGAATTTCAATATATCAAATGCCATTGGTTGAGCGATTAGTTAAAACCCTTAAATTAAAAATTAATGGATTACATATGCATACCGGATCTGACATCCTGGATCCAGGTGTATTTACTTTAGCATCCGATATATTATTCAATCTAGCCACAAAATTTCCTGACCTTGAATTTATTGATTTTGGAAGTGGATTAAAAGTACCCTATAAACCGGATGATGTTTTTACAGATATTGAAGAATTAGGAAGTATTTTATCCGAACGATTCAATTCATTTTGCAAAGACTATGGACGGCAGTTAAAATTATTTTTTGAGCCTGGGAAATACCTGGTCAGTGAAAGCGGTTATTTTTTTGTAAAAACGAATGTGATCAAACAAACACCATCTACCGTCTTCGCTGGGGTGGATTCCGGATTAAATCATTTCATTCGACCCATGTTTTACGATTCTTATCATCATATTTATAATGTATCGCTTCCAGAAGGGAAACCAAGAATTTATAATGTGGTAGGATATATCTGCGAAACAGATACGTTTGCTAGTAATCGTGTAGTCCCTGAAATCCATCCTGGGGATATTTTATGTTTTAAGAATGCGGGAGCTTATTGTTTTTCAATGTCCTCCAATTACAATTCCAGGTTTAGACCCGCTGAGGTGCTGATTCATGAAGGGAAACATTTTTTAATTCGACAAAGAGAAACGATGGAAGACCTTATGAAAAACCAAGTCATTCATGAGTTTTAAATCCCATAAATTTTTAAATGAAATTTTATTTTATATTTTTATTTTTAATTAGTGTATCTCAGGCTTTTTCACTAAGTCAAGATAACACAAAAATTATTTTTTGTGAATTAGTTTACACTGAAGATATAATGATTCTAGGTAAAGTAGTCGTAGATATCGGCGAACCTCTTGGTGCTTTTCGAAGTAAATATAAAATCTTGGTGGACGCAAAAGGAAAGGTATTGAGATTAAATTCAATGGTAGACGCCATGAATTATATGTCTTCCATTGGATGGGAGTTTGTACAAGCTTATGTAATAGATACCAATGATGTTCGATTTTTATTGAGAAAGACCATATCAGTATTAGAGAAAAACCCTTATCCTTATTTTAAATAATTTTCTTGAACAGGATAGACCGCCTAACCGCTATACTGATTCAATTGCAATCTCGCAGAATTATTAAAGCTCAGGATATTGCTGAACGTTTTAATATAAGTTTACGAACTGTTTATCGTGACATCAAAGCACTAGAGGAGTCAGGTGTACCGATTGTCGGCGAGGCAGGAGTTGGTTATTCCTTGATGGCAGGATATAAATTGCCACCCGTGATGTTCACTAAAGAAGAAGCAGTAGCTTTTCTTACTGCAGAAAAATTAATGCATGGTTTTATTGATCAATCATTAAGCAATGACTTTACATCGGGTGTATATAAAATTAAGGCTATACTCAGAACAGCTGAAAGAGATCTGTTGGAGAATTTGGAAAAGCATATTACGGTTGTTCATAAAGAAAAACATATCAGCCTGCTCCGGCAAAAAAATTTTATTCAAAAAATATTACAGGCTATTGATGGTTCAAATACCTTAATCATTCAATATACCAATAAAAATCAGGATAGTTCCAGAGAAATAGATCCAATAGGTGTTTGTTTGATACTAGAAAAATGGCATGTAATTGCTTACTGTCATATGCGAAAGGACTATCGAGATTTTAGGATTGATAGAATAAGTAACTTGGACATAACGGCAAAAAAATTTATTAATAATTACATTTCTTTAAAATCCTATTTAACAGAGATCGCTTATTCTAAGAATTTGTTGCAGATAAGTATTTCTGTTCAAAAGGACCTTTACCCTAAACTCGAAGAACAAAAGTACCATTACGGCCTTGTGCACGAAGAAAATCTTGAGGATCGAGTCGTAATGAATTTTTTAGTCAGTGACCTGGGCAGTATGAATGGTTGGATTCTGAGCATGGGAGATCAGGTCACTATTCTATCGCCCACCGAACTTAAAAAAAATATCGCCGCGTTAATACGCATTTTACGTGCTCATTATCAAATAGATGCGTAATGTAAGGCATTAGAATCTACAAATATTAAAAATCGCTGGAAGTCTGCTGACATAGGGTTGTCACAAGGAGCTATGATCTTTGCTTTATAATTGTTCAACCCAAAATCGGTATTATGAATTATTTAGTTTGTTTTTATTGGGTGCTGATCCTGGCACTATCAATATCCACCATGATTCATGGATTTAAAAAGCTCCATTATTTTCCATTCTTTAAAGCTGCATTAAAAATTAAAGATTATTACAGCAGTGGAATTTTAGAATTGTTGGCTGGTCTGGGTTTATTGTTTGATATCAGCAGGCTCAATGCATTAGGTGTCATTGTGATCCTTTTACTTTGGAATCAAATGCATGCAAACATTCGTCAAATTAACACTTCGCCGTATTGGACCCAATACAGAACCTGGGTACAAATCTTCATGATTTGGTTTTTTACATTTCTGGTTTAAAAGAACTTTTGTCCTAGCCATATATTGAGTAGTTTTCTTAGCACCTTGTTGTGGACATTGCATGCTAACGTGCAGTGTCTTTTTTAACTTAAAAAGGACGAATGCTTTTTTAAGGTTATCAGAACAAAATTCAAGATTGAAATAAACTTTTTATCTTTGAGTTTATTAAATAAATGCCTGTTAAGCATTTGATGAACTTTTTTTCTGTAAAATAAAATATGAAGTTTTTAATAGCCGGATTGGGAAACATGGAGCCCGATTATTTTAACACTCGACATAATATTGGTTTCGATGTGGTGGATAAAATTGCTGATGAATTAAAGTTGAATTTCAAGAGCAGTAATCTAGCCCATATTTCAGAAACAAAATACAAGGGCCGGCAGTTATTATTGATCAAGCCTACCACTTATATGAATTTGAGTGGTAGGGCAGTTAAATTTTGGATGGAGAAGGAGAATATCCCCATTGAACAGGTTCTAATTGTGCTGGATGATTTAAATCTTGAATTAGGTTCTATTCGAATAAGGCCTGGTGGTGCAGATGGTGGACACAATGGCTTAAAAGACATTACGATGCAATTGAATACCCACAAATATGCAAGGTTAAGACTTGGCATAGGAAATAATTTTTCAAAAGGGAAACAGGTACATTATGTTTTAGGTAAATGGACAACGGAAGAGACAAAAAAGTTAAATGAAATAGTATCGATAGCTTCAGAGGCATGCCTCAGTTTTTGTTTTAGTGGTTTAGCGAATACTATGAATAACTTTAACTCCAAAAAAGTGGAGTAGAATTATAAATAGCAACTTTGATATTTATATTAAGTTGCAGAAAGAAATTCCTGCAGTCGGCTTAGAGCAATTTCGTAACCTTTTACACCAAAACCTTGAACATGACTCCAGGTTAAATCGCGGATGGTAGATTTTTTTCTAAACTCTTCCCGTTGATCTATATTAGAAATGTGTACTTCAATGATGGGACATTTTACCAAAGCCAATGCATCCCTGATTGCAATAGACGTATGTGTGTATGCGGCAGGATTTATAATAATACCATCAGCACTGTCGATGCAAGATTGAATGTAATTCACTATTTCACCTTCCAAATTGGATTGAAAAAAATCTATCTCGAAATCCTGAAAAGTTTTTTTTAATTCATTAAGGATTTCTTCAAAACGAGTGACACCATAAATGGACGTCTCACGAGAACCCAGTAAGTTTAGGTTGGGGCCGTGAATAATGGAGATATTGAAAGGCATTAATTTACAATTTCAGATAAAAATTTTAGTCGGACTAAACGGATTTCTTCAAATGTAATATCATCCTCCTTCAATTCTTTATATGCGTCTTCCGCTGAATCGGTGTCCGCTGTGCGGAAATATTCAAATATATCTTCTTTATTGTATTCGTCAACAAATTCATCGATATAATAATCAATATCCAGACGAGTTCCTGATGTCACAATCATATTCAATTCATCCATGATTTCTTCCATATTCATTTGGACGTTTCGGGCGATGTCCTCCAAGGGTATTTTTTTATCGATCCCCTTAATGATCTCCACTTTGCTCTTAGATTTATCAGCCACTTGGCGCATCACAAAATCTTCAATCCTTTCGATTTCGTTTTCTTCTACATATTTTTTGATAAAATCTATAAAAGAATGACCGTATCGTTCCGCTTTTCCCTTACTAACTCCGGAAATCTGACAAAGATCTTCTATAGTAATTGGAAATTGCGTAGCCATTTCTTCTAAAGAAGGATCAAAGAAAACGACCCATGGTTTTACCTTATTTTTTTTGGCGACTTCTAGTCGGATTTCTTTAAGAATTTTAAATAAGTTAGGATCTAATGCGGCACCTTGGCCCGGAGTTATGTCTTCATCTGTAGATGCGGTATTACTGTAATCGTGGTTGATGGAAATTTCAACCTTATACGGTTTTTTGAGGAATTCTTTTCCTTTGTCACTTACTTTTAAAATTCCATACGTTTCAATATCCTTTATAAGATATCCTTGTAAGATGGCTTGCCTCAATAATGAGTACCAAAATAAATGACCTTTTTCAACACCATTGGCGAACAACTCATGCTGATCCAATCCATAATCCAGTACATCTTTTGTTTTTACACCACAAATAAATTCTACAATAGGTTTAATAGTAAAATTTTGATTGAGGGCTACTATGGATTTAATTGCAAATTCCATTTCAACTTTCACTTCCTGAAGCGGTTTTGGATTTCTGCAGTTATCGCACATTCTTTTACAATCCTCTGACATAAACTCTTCCCCAAAATAATGGAGTACGAATTTTCTTCTGCACACGGAACTCTCAACGTAAGATTCCACTTCATCCAACAATTGAGCCCCCATTTCACGTTCTGAAGCTGGTTTATCTCGTAGGAATTTTTCTAATCTTGTCAAATCGGCATTTGAGAAAAAAGCATAACAATCGCCTACCATGCCATCGCGCCCACCGCGGCCTGTTTCCTGGTAATAATTTTCTAGAGATTTCGGAATATCAAAGTGAATTACCAACCGGACATCTGGTTTGTCGATTCCCATTCCAAAAGCGATGGTTGCACAAATAATATCTATGCCTTCCATGAGGAAATCGTCTTGAACCTGGCTTCGCGCTTTAGGATCCATACCAGCATGATAGGGAGCGGCGGATATCCCATTCACTTGAAGAATTTGTGCTAATTCCTCTGTAGTTTTCCTAGCCTGAACGTAAATGATACCGGATTGTCCCGGATGAGACTTTATTATCTGAACAATTTGTTTGGTCGCTTGCTCTTTACTGACTTTTGGGCGGATTTCATAATACAAGTTTGGCCTGTTGAACGAAGACATGTAAATATCAGGGTCCTCCATCTCTA
>JALYPU010000041.1 GCA_030856215.1 Bacteroidota bacterium | reverse complement strand
AACTAGAGATTATCGAACCCAGCCTGTCGGTTTTCATTCATGAAAAGGCCCGTGAGAATTTTTACCATGCTCTTATAGACATAATGGCTATAGATGAATCAAAATTGAATAAATAATTTTTTTCTACTCTCCTTGCGCTGAGCTGCACAAGGATGCAACAGGCTTCATATTTCGGCCTGCCCGCTTCCTGCCTTGTTCACCAGCTCAACCAGAGTTACATTCTTTCTCTCTTACGCTCTTACTCATGACCGACCAATTGTTAATTAGAGAATATCTAATATCTGATAAACGTCTGCTTGTAGAAATATTAAAACTCAGTGTCCCTGATTTTTTTGGCGAAAGCGAGGTTGCTGACTTTGAGGAATATATTGATCACGAAGTTGAAAGTTATTTTGTAATTGAAAGTGATGAGGTTATCATAGGAGGAGGGGGACTCAATTTCTTTGACAATAAAAGTACTGCCAGAATTAGTTGGGATTTCATTAATCCTGCATTTCATGGAAAAGGTATTGGGCAGAAATTATTAAAGTATAGAATTGATATTTTAAAGTCAATGACGATAGATAGCATATTCGTCAGAACATCTCAACTGGCTTACGGATTTTATGAGAAAAATGGCTTTGTATTACAGTCAATTACAAAGGATTATTGGGCACCGGGCTATGATTTGTATGACATGAAATATGTTGGTTGAAAATATTCCATTAGTAACTTTTTTAAATTGGGATAAAGTCAGATATGCATTATAGATTGGATAGAGTCGAAGGAGTCAACGATTTTATATTTTAAATTTGGCATACACTTCAAGGCTAATAAGTTTCCCATTTTTTAAATCACTATTTTGCATTGAGCCCTCGTGAATGAATCCCTGTTGGACTAAAACACGTTGACTATTGGTGTTTTCTGTTTCTACTAATGCTTCGATTCGCTGAAGTTCCATTTGTAAGAAAGCGTATGAATAGATGATTGGAATGGCTTCTGTAATAATTCCTTTATGCCAGTGATCCGGCAAAAGCCAAAATCCGATTTCAACCTTGTGCTCAAGTTGATTAAGGTTATTGAGCCCAATGGCTCCATAGAATTCTGAATTATCCGCTTTACAAATAGCCCACCAAATTCTTGTGCCATCATTTTCCAGGTCGGTAAAGAATTTCATGTGTGTTTTTGTCTCTTCTGGTGAGTTATAGCTGACTCCATAATATTTAATGACATCAGGATGTGATAGCCCTTTGAAAACATCGTTAATGGGGAATTAGGATTTAGGATTTGGGAATTTAAGATAATCAAAGCGGTCCCTGAGCCTGGCGAAGGGGATAAACAAACATGCATTCCCTACTCATTTTCTCCTTGTCGCCGCGGAGCTTTAGCTCTCGCAACAAGGAGAAAAAAAAGGGAGGGGAGTGGAATTATTTTCCCCATCGACAGGCTCAGGGACCGATGCATTGAACATGATTTTAGCATTATCAAAATGGAAGACTCAACATTGTTTATTAATTATCCTAAAGGACAATAAAAAACCCTTTTACTACGGCCGTTGTATCTGTGGAAATAATTAATACATAAGGCGTATTTGTCGAATGGCAGAACAATCTTTAACCCCCTCGTGCGCTTTCCTTCCCTTCGCCAACTCAAGGGACCGTTCAATCAATCCAGGTTAATTCACTAATCCATACCCAGAATTTTAAATGAGTACGTGTTACCGACGGAAATAAAAAAACAGGGGACGCATACGTAATGCGCAGGGATAAGCGGATTTTGGATTTTAGTTGTCACAAAAATTGCAATTTGCTTTCCATTTTCTTACTTTATCCTTCTAATTTGAAGGATAGGATGTATTTTGATTGGCTTCTTAAAAGGCCATTGTGTAAACATGAAATCAATCCGTATTTTCCTTGTCTATATTGCAATTCAAACAACAATGTCCGGTCAGGAAATACGCAACCATTTACTGGATCAATTTTTTCTTTCCATCAATAGAAGTAATGAATATTGCAATTCCTGTGAGAACAGATTTGGATATGGCGTTGGAGTATATCATACTTTTCAACGTGATAGTCGTATGAATTTTCTGAGCGGGCTTGAATTCAACCGGACAATTCAATTTGCAGAATCTGTTACCATTGGACATTTTGGGGGATATGAAAATGTAACCTACAGCAAAAATTGTATTTCAATACCCTTCACAGTTAGATTACCCATTGCCGCACAGCAAAGGATATTTGCAGAGGCAGGCGGATTCTGGGACTGGGTGATAAACTCAACTATAAAAGGCGTTGTCCACAGCTTTGTCCCGGATGGTAGTGGTCAGATACAGAACAAGTATTTTGAAATAAAAGAAGATGCTGGTTTTGTTAACTCATTTGGAGTGTCTTTCGGGTTGGGGATCCGTATACCCGGTAATCGCTATGATTTTATTATTAAGCCTGATATAAAGTTCAAATTTAATAGATGGAACTTTGATATTGACCGTAGATTCACGCGGTATTTTAGACTGAATGCAGGGGTCGTCTTAAAATGAACTTTCAACACTCATATAAAATCAATACTTACGTCCTTTCACATTTAGTAATAGGATTCTCATATAGAAAGGACGCTTGTTTTTTATCAGTCCGTTTTTGATATTTTATACTTAATCGAAATGACGGACTCTACTCCGAGAAAATTTCTGTAACCTCGCGATATCAGATTTTTCAATACCATGTCACAGCAACCTTTATTTTTCCTAATTCTGATTACAATAGTAACTTCGTTTACCTGTAACGGCGAAAGATCAAACAACACAATCTCTCCAAATACAAATTCACCTGCCATGAGTGTCACTACAGAAACATTACAACATGCACTTGATGCATTTAACCGACATGATCTTGATGCGATTATGGAGTATTTCTCGGATAGTTGTTCTTTTGATTTTCCAAGAGGGCCTGATCCCTGGGGAAAGCGATTCGTTGGCAAGACACAAGTTCGTGAGGCACTGGCCGGTAGATTCGAAGGGATACCCGATGTACACTATGGGGATGATGTTCACTGGATTTCGGCCGATGGTCAGAAGGGAGTTTCAGAATGGACTCTTACAGGTACCACGCTTGCCGGAACAAAATTAGAAGTCCGTGGATGTGATCTTTGGGAGTTCGAGGGCGGTAAAGTCACGCGAAAGGATTCATATTGGAAACTAGTTGAGCCTAAATGAATTAGAAAGTGTCAGCGTTAGATAAGTATTGAATTCAAAGACGCGTTAATGTAAGAACGAAAGAAAAGTAATATGAAAACCAGGTCGATCATTGTTATAATTATTTTCATTAGCACAAACACGTTTGGACAGTTTATGGGCTATCTAACACAGTTTCAAAATTCTGATGAAGATATTGCCTTTGCTGAAATCACACTTGTACACCGCACTCTTCCTTCGGAAATAAGCCAGGTGTATATAATGGGTACTTCTGCGTTGATGATTCCTAAGAGCCTAAATGGTAAGGTGCTAAAAATGGAGTCTAATAGCTTTTGGGTGAGAAATGGATCCTATTTTATTAAGGACTCTAAGTCATATGTAGAGGTAATTTTATCATATGATAGCGGCACGATAGAGCCCACTGATGATTATATTGTTGCTGTCATTCCGTTTGAAGTTGAAAAGGCATTAATGGATAGAGAGCTTGCCTATTACCAGAGAAAACAATACAAGGATTATCATTTTAGTAATATGGAAAAAGAAAGGTAACTACCCACTAGTGATTTATTGAATGAA
>JALYPU010000097.1 GCA_030856215.1 Bacteroidota bacterium | reverse complement strand
CCATATATACGGGTCATTTGTTTGCGGGACTCGTCTCCCCTCCAGTAAGCTCCAGCTATGCTGGTCAGTTTTACGGCCTTTATAAATGACGTATTTGGGATATGCGGGCCCCGGCATAAGTCTGTAAAATTTCCCTGATGGTAAAAAGTGATCGTACCATCTTCTAGATCCTGGAGCAATTCCAGCTTGTATTCATCTTGTTTTTCCGCGAAGTATTTGATAGCGTCCGCTTTTGAAATCTCTTTTCTTTGAAAGGGACTTCCGGTTCTGGCCAATTCTATTATTTTTTGTTCAATTTTCACCAGATCGTTTGCAGATATTATTTTATCACCAGAATCTACATCATAATAAAAACCATTTTCAATCGGTGGGCCAATTCCAAATTTTATTCCTGGATAAAGCGACTCCAATGCTTCAGCCATCAGATGCGCAGATGAGTGCCAAAAACTGGATTTACCTTCTTTATCTGTCCAAGTCAAAAGTGCCAGACTGGCATCAGTAAGTATCGGGCGATTTGCGTCTAAGACTTCACCGTTTACCTTAGCCCCCAACACATTACGAGTTAGGCCTTCGCTGATTGATTGAGCAATTTGTAGTGCCGTTGTCCCTTTTGGATATGGGGCAACTCTCCCATCCGGAAAGGTAATTTGAATCATTGTATCAAAATTGAACGGCAAAGTTAGTCAAGCCGGAGGATCTCTCTTAGCTTTCCTAATTTTCTTCGGGCTAGATTCTCAAGTTTACAAACACTTTATAAAGTCCACATCGGTTTGGTGAAATATACCATTTGCCACCAACCTAACCTAATCTAAGAGTTATACTATTTCAAAAGAAAGCTTTAGCGTAACCCGGTATTCCTTGATTTTTCCTTTATCAATGATAACGCTTTGATCCTGAACCCAAGCGGAGCGGACATTTTTGAGTGTTTTACAAGCTTTGGAAATTCCTTGTTCTGCTGCGTCTTCCCAACTTTTTTTTGAACTGGAAAGGATTTCGATGACTTTTAGTACGGGCATAATGATGTTTTAATATTTCAAATGTAATGAAAGATTTTGTTAAGAATCCATTTCAGAACGTAAAAGGTTGGTCCGATATGCATAAACAAACCAATTAAATCTATTTTTAATGTCATTTTCAATGCGCTCCATGAAATAAGATCAGGTATTAATTAAAAATCCTTTTGCTTTTTTAAATGAATTAAATTTTCGTCCATTATAAAATAGGCTTGAAGGAAATCTACTTGGTAGCATTTAATAAAGAGCCTGATATTATTGCACCTTTTATAATCTTTTGTATAGTATTTTTTGTGAAAAACGCTAAAATGGTATCGAATATTTACATCCATTTTTAAGCTTCTTTGTTTATGTTACGTTAACAATCATTTTTTCAGATTTACATACATTTGCAAAAAAAAATATATGGAGCAAACAGCCACCAAGCTGCATTTCAGAGTAAAAGACATCAAACTGGCCGAGTGGGGCCGGAAAGAAATTGAATTAGCCGAAGCAGAAATGCCTGGTTTGATGTCATTGAGAGAACAATATGGGCCATCGAAACCACTAGCAGGCGCCAGAATTGCAGGTTGCCTTCACATGACCATACAAACCGCCGTATTGATCGAAACCCTCATTGAATTGGGAGCAGAAGTCAGCTGGTCATCCTGTAATATATTTTCAACCCAGGACCATGCAGCGGCAGCTATTGCAGCTAAAGGTATACCCGTATTTGCATGGAAAGGCATGGATAATGAAGAATTTGATTGGTGTATAGAGCAGACTTTGTTTGCCTTCCAAGATGGACAACCGTTAAATATGATACTGGACGATGGCGGTGATCTTACCAATATGGTATTAGACCGTTATCCGGAATTAGTCCCGAATATCCGAGGAATTTCCGAAGAAACCACTACGGGAGTACATCGCCTATATGAAAGAGTGGCTAAAGGAACACTTCCACTTCCTGCCATTAATATTAATGATTCAGTCACCAAATCTAAATTTGATAATAAGTACGGCTGCAAAGAATCATGCGTAGACGCCATACGTAGGGCTACTGATTTGATGATGGCTGGAAAAGTGGCCGTTGTCGCAGGCTATGGAGATGTTGGTAAAGGGTCTGCAGCATCATTAAAGGGCGCTGGATGTCGCGTTATAATTACGGAAATTGACCCAATATGTGCTCTTCAAGCAGCCATGGACGGATTCCAGGTAATGAAAATGGAAAATGCAGTGAAACATGCTAATATTGTAGTTACAGCCACAGGTAATTATGGAATAATTACTGAAAAGCATTTCCGCGCGATGAAAGATAAAACAGTGGTGTGTAATATTGGCCACTTTGACAATGAAATTGATATTTCTTGGCTTACAACAAATTATGGGAATACTAAAATCGAAATCAAACCTCAAGTGGATAAATATACCATTGATGGAAATGATGTATTAATTTTAGCAGAAGGTCGTCTGGTCAATTTAGGTTGCGCCACCGGACATCCATCCTTTGTAATGTCGAATTCATTTACTAATCAGGTTTTAGCCCAGCTGGAACTATGGAAAAACTCTGGTGAGTATGAAAACCAAGTATATATGTTACCTAAACATCTTGATGAACAAGTGGCCCGACTGCATTTATCCAAGATAGGGGTAGAGTTGGAAGTTTTGACAGCTAGTCAGGCAGAATATATCGGTGTTAAACCAGAAGGACCCTATAAGCCTGAATACTATAGATATTAAGAATATAAATGAACTATAATTGAATCCGCAGTATGAATATGTTGCGGATTTTTTTTGAAATTTATTAAATAAAACAACTACTTATTATCTTCTCCTATTGAAAAAAATTATCATTTACTGTATAGTCATTTTCTATAGTTATCATTTAGACGCACAAACTCCGTGGTTAGATTTTTTTAAGCCTGCTGATTCAGTAAATAAACACAGAATTTTACTGGCTACCGCATTTACAGGATTAACCTATACTGCATTTTCTGTTGGTTTGTATCATGCCTGGTATAAAAATTATGATCGAAGTTCATTACACAGTCACAACGATTGGGGGGAATGGTATCATATGGATAAGTTGGGCCATGTGTATAATTCTTTTTTTCAAACAGCCTTAATTTATAACACATCGAGATGGTCCGGACTTTCCTCATCAACAAATCTTTGGACAGGGGTGGGGGTTTCTATGCTATTTCAAACAACGATTGAAATGATGGACGGTCATAGCAAGGGGTGGGGATTTTCCTGGCCGGATATGGCGGCTAATGTGTTAGGTATTGGATTTTTTATATCCCAACAAAAGATCTGGAACGAACAAAAAATGTATCTTAAATTTTCTGCTTATCCTGTAATTTACCCTCAATTGAATACCATTACAAAAAGAGTCACACATTTATTTGGAATAAATATCGGAAGTAAATTATTGAAGGACTATAATGCACAAACCTATTGGTTCTCCATGCATCCGCTAGAAATATTAAATAAAAAAAGTAACTATTGGCCTGCCTTTTTAAATATTGCATTCGGCTATGGTGCTAAAGGAATGTATGGAGCCTATGAAAATGCATGGATGGATGATGAAGGGCAGAAAATAAATTTATCACCTTTGGAGTACCCTAGATATTCTCAATATTTTCTATCACTTGATTTGGATTTGAGAAAAATTCCCGTTAGAAATAATTTTTTACGAAGTGCTCTACACATAATTAATATCGTTAAATTTCCTATGCCTGCATTGGAATACAATAGTTTACATAGAGTTACCTGGCATTGGCTAAAGTTTTAAGCGGTACCTTCTAACTATTCAGATTACAAATATTAATACGTAAGGATGAACGAGCTGACGGAATTAAAAAATTAATATTCCCAGCCCTCAATTGGATCTACTTTATTTTCCAATTTGACTTTAAGTCGTTCTTTTTGACGTTTCCATATTTCTTCCGCAAGAACTTCAGACAACTTTTCTGTGGATACATTTTTTAGGATATATTGAAGTTTGCTTTCTTCTACATCGAGTCGATACAGATGACTAAATAACAAGCCCGGATCTTTATCCAACAATTCTTCTACGCGCAATTTAATATTTTGGATCCAGGCACTTTCCATATTTTCCGGAAGAAGTTCTTCAGGTTCAGGAATGAACGAATCGTGGGGTATATTTTCCATGCAATTGCCAAATGTATGGCACAATATTTAATCCAATGCTAATAAGCCTGTAACTTTAACGCTTTCCAATAATGGAAAATCCCTTTGTGTAGCGTGAGGGAGGCTTGAACTCCCGACCTTGCGATTATGAATCGCACGCTCTGACCAGCTGAGCTACCACGCCAATTATCAATTATATAAAATACCGTTTCATTAAACGGGACGCAAATATATAGAGTTTTTAATTTGTTAAAAGAATTAGGGTAAAATTAGTCTTTATAAGGGTCAATGGTTTCTTCCCCTGCCATGGCTATCCCAATAGGTCGAAGCCGGTGCATAATTTTTATCGTATCACCCTGAAAGGCCAGAACTTCTTCCAGATTTTTATAACAATCTGGCGCTTCATCTGCGCCTCCTCCTCTCAATTCTATGTTGGACGTCTTCATTTTCTCTTTTACTTCATCGAAATCTATATTACCCTTAGAAATTATGGTGGGTTTTCCTCGGATCCATTTTTTCTTACCAGCAGCTGCATTTCTCGACATTATTCTTCCGGCTCCGTGAACAGTAGAAAATAAAGACTTTCTGGAAAGTTCTGTATCAAGACCTTCCACTATAAATGAATCATCGGCCATATTGGCGCCGATAAAACTTTTTTGTTCAGGAAATGCAGGCGTACAGCCTTTTCGAATCACCCAATAGGACTCCCCAAAATGCTTTTCTTTCCAGGCGAAATTATGATGGTTGTGAATGTCCAAATTTGATTTTGCAGATAATATTTCCAATACTTTTTCTACCACCATATCTCTCCCTGCATAAGCATATGCACCTGCCATTTGTAAGGCGTGAATGTAATCTTCCGCCAAACTTGTATCTAAAGATATTAGAACAGGCGGTCCGTCCATAGAACCTTCCGCCACACGATCTTCAAAACGTTTACCTTGAGCCATAGCCAAAAATCCGGTGGTTGTTTTATGCCCAAAACCGCGAGATCCAAAATGTACCCCAATCCAAAGCCAGCCTTCTTCGTCCTCAAACAAATCAACATAATGGTTTCCAGAACCTACGGTACCCAATTGCCTACTTGCCAGATCCAGTAGTTTTCGTTGCGGCTTAAATTCGGCCCGATTAATTACATCCAACACCGGATGGTCCACCGGTTCATTATTAAACCTACCAACTCCAAAAGAAATTCGTCTAAAAATTTCATTCATTATTTTTGCAACGTCAATTTCTTCAGCCCGAATATTTGTTCGTACGGCTTTATTCCCACATGCGATATCAAAACCTACTCCGGAAACAGAAATATGGTCTTTATAGGCTACGGCACCTCCTATCGGATGATTGTAACCGTAGTGCGCGTCCGCAGTTAATACGCCAATATCATTTTCAGACACACATCGTTCTAATTGTCGAATAGCTTGTTCATCGATAATCTCTTTTCCAAAGATGGTAATGTTCTTGTCCATAAGAATTTCCATCAAAATTACTAAACAAAAAGAACTAGAAGGTAAACGTCCACATATTAGTTATCTATTCAAACTTTAAAAAAGTCATGTCTTTTAGAATTTTGATGATACTTTTTATTCTTTAAAATTATAGTTTTATGTCAACCAAGTGACCTAATATTAAAATTTGAAAAAAAAAAACGAGTATGGGCCTAAGCTCCATACTCGTTCACTTTTTTATATGTAATTCAAAATCACATAGGAACTCTATGAAAAAATTATTTCTGTTAATAGATTACTTATTCTGATTTCAAATTTCCCTTATAATCATAGTTAATATCTGCTTGGCCGGCTTTTTTCCAAATCATTTTTCCAGTGATACTGTTGTCCTTTACATTCCCATCAATCTTAATGCTACCATCTGTAGGGCTTAAGATAGTACTCGAGAAATTTAACGTACCGTTCGCAGAATTTGATTCATAAGGTGCAGCTGTAAATCCATATTGATGGCAGGCCTCCGAATCCAGCATTCCATTTTTAAAGATTAGCAGGTCTGGATCTTGTTTATCGGGTTGGTTAACATCCCAACAACTAATTTGAAATGATTTTCCATCCAATGTCTTAGCGGCTTGTTGAGCGCAAGCCATATTTAAAACTATGATGAATACAGCGAAAAATTTTATGGTTTTCATATTTGACGATTTGTTTTATTTGAATACGAAATTTATTTTCTGGGTCTATACACTTCCACCACAATGGCTCTAAATTTTGTTTTACCAATATTCACCGCAGAATGAGACTCAGGACCTCCTATCATGGCCATACCAGGTTTCCCATCCAAGATGATTTTTGTACCTGATACATCGGTAACTTCCAATTTTCCACCTTCTAAAACGTAAATACAATGGTCGGGATGTGTATGAAATGGGGCAACATCGCCTGGTTTGAAAACGATTTCGTACATTTTTACTCCTAAGGTATCTGCCAAAAGTTTGTAAATATTTTTAGCCGCAGTTCCCGCTTCCTGCGCTTGGGCGGAATTGCTTAAACTAGATACCAAATATAGCCCAATTGTAAATAATAATAAAAAAATGTTTTTCATGATTTTAATTTTTAATTTTATAAATAATAATTTAAAGTTTACTTAGGAAATGAATCGGTTCTTCGAAATCATTACAATTTGTGTACTTTCATGATTTCACGATGGGATGAATCCACATGACGCTTGAATACGGAATACCATTCTTGCCATGCAGCGGCGCTCATTTCTGATGTTAATTCTTTTTCATAGTCGGCTAATGAAGGAAATTATATTTCAAAAATCAACCGGTAGGAGTCTCCGGTAAAATCTGATAAGACCCGGATGCTGTGGCTTGGAAATAATTTATGTTCAACACCCACTTTTAAATGTTGCATGGTTTCTTTGAACAAACCAAATTTAAGTTGAAAAATATCTCTAATAAGGTACATAGTAACAATTTTTATTTTTAATTAATTACTATGCAAAGATGAGGCGCTGTGATTCTCAAATCAATCTCATAAATATGGGAATTATCGTGAGTAGGGTATAAACCACTTATAAATCATAAATGGAGCAGGTATATTTCCTAATAATAATTAGTGAAAGGTTTATTTGCCAAAAATAAACCTAATATAGTACTAACAAATGAACTATCTATGAATTAATGTAAGAACAAGAATATTGAGCGCTTAACTTATTCAACAAAGTTCTATTCTAAGAAAAGTTTGGTACCCTTAGGATATTTCACTGTATACTGAAATTTCTTTTTGACAGTAGCACCTGGTTTTATTTTTTCACGCCATTGTAAAATACCCGTCGTAGGATCAAGGCTAGCTCCAGAACTTTCATCCAAATTTACCTCTATTTTTTCTTGGGTGCTGAGTGGTATCTGATCTTCAATAACGATATCTATTTCTTTAGATTTATTATTTTTTATTTCAAGTTCCCAAGCCTTTTTAACATGCACCTGGTCACCAAAAAAGTTTTTACCTGAAGAATCTTTGAGTTTATTTCTTGATACACTGATGCCGATATCCGGTCCTAATGAAATGCTCAGGGTGTCTTCAATGATTGCTGGATTTATATAAGTAGTACCTACAAAAGTGGTTTTGAAATAAATATTAGCCTCCCCTTCTGACAAATTAAGTTTTTCGAATCCTGTCACATACCCTTTTAGATACGCAAAACGTGAAAGTTTGGGCGCGCAATAATATTGAAAGCTAACCGGAACTTCTTGATTCTGCAGGATCATTTGTTTGGGCTTTTCTCCACTGTTTAAACTTATTTTCTCCGATATTTCAAACTCCATCGACGTAATTTGTTCGGTAATCTGAACCTCTGGCATCTCCACAGCGGATTCGGATCGCATATTGGAAGGAGCCTTTTGAGTATCATAAGCTTTATCTCCATCTTTTTGATATTGTCCACCGGCGCGATAAGGATCTACTATGCGAAGCCACCAGGGTGAAATTACCGGAATAGAAAATATTCGATTCGGATCTCCAGTGGACAACGTACACATCACGTCTTTCCAATTTTCTCCCGTTTGTTGCCACACTTCTGCCTTACTCATCCATTCCAACGGTGCACCAATGTCTTTCACCCGGATGTCATACAAACTTTTCCATCCAGCATTAGGGGTGAAATAATTGAATGTCCAGCTCGCCGTTCCATTTTGTTTACCCAACACACTGAGTACAATTTCTATAGAACCCGGTTCATGTTCTTTTCTCAACCAGTCATTTAGTTGATTTTGGATTTCTTGGATTCTTTTATTTAAATCATCTACCGCCAATTGATGTTCTAAAATTTGTTTTTTTACCTCTACTAACCTCGTTCTATAAATATCAGCCATTCGAATTAATTGGTCTGTATTCAATCCGTTTTGCCCTGTAAGATTTTTATTTTGGAGCAACAAACTTTCTTCTTCTTTGAAACTCTGTAATACAACGGTTAAGTTATTTCGTTTCTTTTTTAACTGGTCCATTTCTGTTTCCAGTGCTTTATTTTCTGAGGATTGCTGTATGGAGTCCCGAACATTCTTTCGATAACTTACCGACATTAAAACCAGATTTCCTTCGCCACTTACTTGAATGGTACTTGGGTTAAGTTCTGGTGAAAACCCACTAAAAACGAGGTCTTGCATTCCTGAGCTATAGCTAGAGGTAGCCAACCTTTGAATTTGAGCGCCACTTCTGAAAACGGTGACATGCTTTATTTGAGTGGGATTAATTTTAAGTTGGGAAAAAAGGCTGGAACTTATATATCCTAAACCTAAAATGATAGATAGTAATATGCGCATACTTTTTTTGTTAGAACGAAAAATGCTGCATTCTAATATTTCTTGAGCTGGATATGATTTGTTTTAATCACTTATTTTAACCACCCGCACAGTTTCTATTCGGGTATCACTGACAAGTTCTAAAATGAATTTATAATTACCTAGGATTATCTCATCGCCTTGTTCCGGAATCTTGCCAGCTTCCATAATAATATATCCAGATAGGGTATGGTACTCTGAGACTTCGGTAAATTCAAGTCCATATGCTGAACTGAGGTAATTTAACTCTAATCTTCCTGAAAAAATATATTCATTGTCCGATATCACTTGTTCCACAAATTCTTCGAGATCATGTTCATCTTCGATTTCTCCAAAGATTTCTTCCAGTATATCTTCCTGCGTTATGATACCGCTGGTGCCACCAAATTCATCGACCACACAGGCTACGGAAATTCGAAGTTTATTCATTCGTAGCATCAGGTCGAATACATTTAAGGTTTCAGGTACAAAAGGCATATCCATAATCATGCTTTTCACATCAGCATAATCTTTAAACATTTGCTGGTGATGAATATAACCCAATACATTGTCGATGTCTCCATCCACCACAATTAATTTTGATAAATGAGATTCTGAAAAGGTATGTCTAATTTTTTCCAAATTGTCTTTAACATCCACATGCACAATTTCAGTTCTTGGGATCATGCCACTTTTCACCCTAATCTGATTTAGATTTAAAGCATTTTTAAAAATATTTGCATCGATTTCTTCTTCTTTCAAATTTAAAGGCCCTTCCATATAATGTTCAAGATCCAGGGAATTGAAACGCCGCCGCGTCTGATGCACAGATTTTTTTAAAATATCTTTTAAAATAAAGTTTGAGGTTTTCGTAAATAATAAGGCAGGCAAGTAAAGAAGTTTAAAAATAAATTTTAATGGATACGCAAAAAGTATGAGCAGATCATTTGCATATAAACGAAAAATGATTTTTGGTAAAAATTCAGCAAAAATTAAGATTAATAAAGTTACCAGTATGATATTAATAATGAAAAGGCTCGCTTCGGTGAATGCTAACAGATGTAAAGGACTGGAAAATACAGACGTCAATAAATAGGCGAGCGCTACTAAACAAATAATATTCCCAACGAGCATGACAGAGAGAAACTCTCCCGGCTTTTCAAATAGTTTGGCTAAAATTTTACCCCGAGTGGACCCTCTCGTTTTTTTTATTTCTACGGCTAGCTTATTGGAAGAAATGAAGGCGATTTCCATTCCAGAAAAAAAGGCAGATAGCAATAAGAATAAAATGATATAGAACACTATCATGTGTAAATTTTCAATTTCAAATGTAAGATTTATTCTTCACGATCCTCCTCAGAAAATAATTTTTCAGAGGGTATGATGGCATCTACGGCTTTGATGGTGCCGGACCGAAAGCGTTCATCGGTTTCAAATCCGTAACCCTGGACCATTTCTTTATTGCGGATGATGCGAACATATTTGTCTGTGTATAATCTTCCATTTCGTTCGTCCCAAATGAGTTCTGAGGTTCGAATAGTTTCCTGGTTCGGTGAGTGAAATACCACGCTATCTCTCATGTAGGTTTTTTGTTCACTGTTCACTCGAATCGCATACTTCGAAGCCATGGTGTTTAGGAGTAACTGATTTGCATCATAAAAGTAGGCCAAAAAACCATCTGGAAATTCTTCTTTGAGGTCTGCATCATCTGTGTGACGGATCATTTTGGGCGCCGTAATTTTAATTTGAATTTTTCCGGAATCGCTAAAATAAATTACGACATTTTTAAGCAGTTCTTTATTATTATATACACCAGCTTCATCATCCGACCACTCTACTCTTTGTTCTGAACAAGAGAACAGAAGGATTGCAGCAAACAATACTATTTTATAAATAAAAGAATGCATTATCTGAGAAGTGTGAAATCACCGGTCAGGTTTTCCACATGCCCGTCAATAAATTTTGCGCGAGCTAAAAAAACAAACACACCAGGATTCAATTGTTGATCGCGGAACGTTCCATCCCATCCTATATCAGGATCTGATAAATTTATATCGGCAGCTTCATAGACCAACTCACCCCATCTATCATAGATTTGGAGCAGCTCTATTGCTTGCAGAGAGGCTGGACCGAACACGCGAAATTTATCATTGACATTATCGCGGTTTGCAGAGAATACATTAGGTGCCCAAACGATATAATTTTTCTTCACTCGAACAAAAAGGGAATCTACGCCCATACATCCATTATCGTTCGTTGCCTTTATGGTATAAAAACCGTCATTAAACGGCGTAGCTTTCGTATCCTTACAATTGATGCATTCTATGCTGTCGCCCTGAATCCACATGTACGTATAATTATCCGGTGGAAATACGGTGGCGTTTAGGTCAATCGAGTTTCCCAGTTCTGTTTCAATGTCCGGTCCTGCATCCGGAACAACCTGAGGAGGTTCATTGATTACAACTTGTTGGGTATCCAAACATCCCTTTCTATCTTGAATGTAAATGGTATAATTTCCAGAGGGCAGATTGCTAAAATCTTTTATTGACGTATAATTGATTCCATCCAAACTGAATAAATAATAAGATTGTGTCAACCCATTGTTGACTTCGATGTAGGGGTCTCCCAGTGTTCCCCGTGCGGTAAACTTTCCATCATTCGTCCTAAAACAAGTCAGATCTTGCAAACTATCGATACCGATTCCTAACGTTGGCAAATCACCACAGCAAGGTTCGGCTACAATTCTTCGAATTTCTGTCACCCTGCACCCCAAACTAGTCTCTAAGGTCAGCGTTATATATTTTTCACCAATGGACGTATATCGAACAGTGTGCGGGCCCTTACTTGCGGAAGATTGCGGGACCGCATCTTTTCCGAAATTCCAGGTCCATCGGTCAATGCTATTTGTTCCTCCAATAGAGCTTAAATCCTCCACTATAAAATCCGTTTCACATCTTAATCCGCTATCGGGTGTTACCTGAAATTTTGCTTCAGGTCCTAAAAAATCTCCAGACCCTCCCCATTCAATGGAAAAACCAATGCCGGATGCAGTGAAATTATTGATGATGAGGCAATACGATTTACCCTGGACCATGTCGATAAATTTGCAAAAACAGTCTTCCCCAGGATCGCAATTCAAATTTTCAGAAATATCTGTCGATGAAAGATTTAAACCAGTAAGGGAACCGCAGCGTATTGCGCCATTCTGCGAAATGGGTGCGGCAGCATTACAACGTAAGAGTACTTTGTCGCCGCAATTCCTGGTACCGCTAGGTAATTCATATAAAGCATAATCTATGTCATCCGAAATATTCAAAGGGGTAATAGTAAATGTCAACGTTCCATCATTGGCCGCAGTCCAGGTGTACCATGTAGATTGTTGCTCGGAGGTAACAGTTATATTTTCACCTAAACAAGAATTATCTGCTTCATTGGGGTCTCTACCGGGTCCCTTTAGTGTGGAAATAACAAATGGAGATTTATCGCAGAGTACCACAGAATTGACGCAATCCTGACCAGGCTCAAATGGAGGGTTATAATTGTTGAGACATAATTGAAAAGTGCCCTTTCGGCCACCCACACCATCCACCCTAAGCCAATAATCCTGACCAGGAATCAAACCTCCCTGATTCATACTTATGATACCGTTGGCTGCGCCATCCGCCAAACATTCCAATTCTGATATAGTCCCTCCGCAAATTCCGGAATAAAGTGCCGCTTGAGGTGCCAACAAAGTTCCGCCGGATGTTCCTGTTCTATTAGCTCCAATGACTGTTATCGTCACATCCGTAAAGAAGGCCCTAAAACGAAACCATACGTCTCCGTTGGTGATGGCCCAGCAAGTGGCAGGTCCATATCCAGAAGGAGTCGCTGCGTTATTGGTATATTGTCCAACAGTACTACAAAAATTAGTGATATCCCCTAGATTAATGGCATTATTACAGTTATCGTTGCTAGGTTGCGCTTTTAGGATGACAAGACTTAATAAAAATAAAGTTAGCGTGATCAGTTTAACCTTCATGTTCTTTTTTTAAAACCTCAGTACACAGGACTATCGTAAGACACGTATTGTAACGTGTATGCTGCATAAATATTGATAAAAGAGCCCTAAAGTTACGTTAAAACTGAAATCTTTTGCCATATTGAATATTCGGAAACAAGAGTCATGAAAAGCGTACTTTTGGGTTTTGAATAACAGATGTTTAGCCTGGCCAATTTACTTACCGCCCTCAACCTAATTTGTGGATCGCTTGCCGTTATCTTCATTTTACAAGAATCCTATGAAATCGCTTTTTGGCTATTGATTCTTGCAGCGGTAGTCGATTTTTTGGACGGTTGGGTAGCTAGAAAACTGCAGCAGGAAAGTGAGCTGGGCACGCAATTAGATTCGTTGGCGGATGTCATTTCTTTTGGCCTGGCGCCCGGATGCATCGCCTTTCAATTATTTCAAGTTCAGAATATGAGTGAACAGGTTCCGGGAATATTGGCATATGTTGGTTTGTTACTTCCCGTAATGAGCGCTTTCCGCCTCGCACGGTTTAATTTAAAAACCTCTCATGTGCCAGTTAATTTTGAAGGCTTACCTACTCCTGCCATGGGTTTATTTTTTGCGGGATTATTAAGTATAGTTATTCACCCGTCTGAATTAATTTCAAAAGTATTTCATCCCATGGTAATTTTATTTTTGGTGGTGCTTTTTTCATGGTTGATGATCAGCAAGATTAGCATATTAAAAATAAAACAAACCAGAGCCTGGATGCAAGAACATTTTCTGTTGATACTAATTATGGTTGGCAGTTTGGTCTCTTACTTTTGGGTTAAGGAAATGGCGTTGAGTATCAGTATTGCATTATATATTTTATATTGTTTGACAAGAAAGTTTAGTACATGAAAAAATACAGGGCGTCCATTGATATCATGCCTCATAAAGAATTGTTGGATCCACAAGGAAAAACCATCCTTAAGAATTTACCACATATGGAAATCATAGGAGTGACCGATGTTCGCATTGGAAAACATATTGTGATGGATTTAGATGTGGAGGATGAACATAGCGCGCGGGAACTCGTAGAAATTTCCTGTAAAAAATTACTCACTAATATAATCACAGAGTCCTATACTTTTTCACTTAAGGAAATATCCTAATGTTGTTTTTGGTTCCTACTCCCATAGGCAATCTGGGTGACATGACGCTGCGCGCCATTCAGGTTTTGAAGGATAGCGACATTATACTGGCAGAAGATACGAGGGTCAGTAGAAAGTTATTGAATCATTTTAATATTGAAAAATCGCTACAGAGTTTTCATAGTCAAAATGAGCATCACCTGGTGATAACTCTGATTGAAAAATTGAAAGCAGGAAAAATGGTTTCGCTGATTACCGATGCGGGCACTCCGGGAATATCGGATCCGGCGTATTTGCTGGTGCGAGCCTGCAGACAAGAAGGCATAAACGTTTCGGCACTGCCTGGTGCTACTGCATTTGTTCCCGCTTTAGTGGCATCTGGAATTCCCTGTGATAAATTTTATTTCCAGGGTTTTTTGCCACAAAAAAAAGGACGGAAAACACAAATTGAATTTTTAGAAAAATTATCTTGTACGATTGTACTTTATGAATCCCCACACAGAATTATAAAATGTCTCGAGGAATTCATTCAAGTTTTTGGAGGACAACGAATTTGCTGTGTGGCAAGAGAAATCAGCAAAATGTTTGAAACATATTACAACGGAAGTTTGGAAGAAGTACTTAAAACCTTAAAATCACTTCCTAAAATTAAAGGAGAAATTGTGCTGGTTTTAGATAGCAAACGATATTGATCTACTCAATTTTTTTGTAAGCGTAAACAACGCAGTTACCAACCCTTCAAAACAACCGATTCTTGATTGCGGAAATTAGCGCGTACAAAAAATAAAATGGGAAGCCTGTTTAGATAAAAACCTGGATTTTGATCCAACGTTCTTTCAATAATTCTTCCATAAGCATCCATAATTTCAATGGACTCTGTTTGTATGGTCGTTTGTATTTGTAAAAATCCCGAACTTCTGTGCAGTTTTAACAATTCAATTTCAGGATTTTTAGTTGAGCTAGGACTTTGTATTTTGCCATACTTCCATTTAATACTTTGATCACCATTATCCTGCCAGCAGGCATAAAATATTCCATCCCGGAATGATAATTCAGGATTGAGCTGACTTCCACCGGTTATTGTATTTAACAATACTGAATTCGGATTTAACTGAGTCACGTCTTTCGTCATCCAGCTAAAAAAGATATCGGCTGTGGACATTTGTTCCTGCCAGATGATTCCGACTGTGTCGCCACTTCCTGCCATTCTAGGATAATTCTGTAGTAGTTTTCTGCCAGCGGGATTTTCCAATTGTATTAATTGATCTATTTTATTGCTCTCTAAATTATATCTCGAATAATACACTTTGCCGCTGCCACTACGACCACTCATCCAAGTCGTGTGAAGCAGATTTTCTGAAAAGAATCCATCAGCGCCTGTTGCTGGGCAAGAATGTATTAGCCAGTTCTCGATGTCCAATTCTTTTCTTTGCGTGTAACTTTCCCCGCCATTCAGCGATACTACTGCCATCATATTCCGGATGTTAGCTCGGTTGTTTCGGAATAATACAGCCACGCGATCTCCATCTGATTCTACGCTCACAGGACAACAATCACAGGCGATACCCAGAGAGGGATCAGTCACCTGAACGGAGCTTGAAAAACTTTGCCCAAAATCATCAGAGCGGATACTCACATACTCCGGATTTTCCCAGCTCATATTAAATCTCATATAGCTGACAATGGGTTGATAATTTTTGTCAATGGCGACTCCCGGAAATCTTGACCTGTAAATAGTTGATTTCACAATTTGGATGGGTGTTGAAAAGCTTTGGCCATAATCTTTGGATACACATAAATAAATTGACGCGGTATCTGCAGGGTCTGCTTTAAAAACAATATAGACATAAGCATCTTTCCCTGCTACTTCTGTGCTGGCCCAATCTGTCACGAACGCTTTGGAGGAATTGATATTTAATAATTTTGGAATGCCCAATTGCTTTTGATTCCAGGTGACATAGCTGATACTTTGATTGTGTAAATGTCCATACACTATAATGCCCTGGTCCGAATTAAGACTAACCATTCTCGGTCTGATATTAGCGTTACCACCCGTGGTAATTTTTTGTTCTGCGCTCCATTGTATGGTTTGTGAGATGCCGGTACCCATCCAAAACAAGAAGCAGACTATGTAAATTCTATGCATATACTTTAAATTATCTGATAAAGATAGTCTTATAATGGGAAGGCTAGCCATTGTTGGCTGCAACCAACCGAACAAAGCCCTTCTTTTTTTTATTTCATGTTAATCTTTGTGGTATCGGCATACTCGACTTCACATTCCAGCTGAACCTGTTTTGAGTTTTGCAGAATTTCTACTGCGCTAAATAACCTCCATCCACACCATAATAAGAACCTGTTACGAATGATGATTTTGGGGAACTCAGCCATAAAACTAATTCGGCTACCTCTGATGCTTCACCTAATCGGTTCATAGGAATTAATTTTTCTAACGCTTTCATTCCTTCATTGTCAAAGGCATTTGTAAGCATAGGCGTTTTAATATAGCTCGGACCCACCACATTGATACGAATATTCCTATCCGCATATTCAAGGGCTACAGCTTTTGTAAGACCAACCACACCATGCTTTGTGGCAACATGGGCGGCAGCATTCTTTTTGCCGACCTGTCCTAACATGGCAGAAATATTTACAATGCTTCCACCACCGCTTGCCACTATTGCTGGGAGCTGAGCACGCATTCCATAAAATACACCTGAAAGATTTATGCTTAGAACAGTGTCCCAAACATCAAGTGGATATTCAGTAACCGGAAACGCAGGAGCTGAAATAGCTGCATTGTTGCATGCAATGTGTAAACCCCCAAAGCGTTTTACGGTTTCTTTTATCAATGATTCGTGCTCTGCCGGATTTGCTGTGTTTACTTTTATAAAGATTGCTTCGTTTCCTTTTTTAGTAAGTTTGGCAACTACATCGTTACCCGCTTGCTCATTAATATCCGCCACAACTACTTTTGCGCCTTCAGAAGCATACGATAATGCGATGGCTCTGCCAATTCCCATGCCGCCTCCGGTAACGATGGCTACTTTGTTTTCTAAAATTTTCATTTTAATTATTGTGTATTAATTATTATCGCTCTATTATTTTCCAGTAGGTATTCATTTGGACGACTTTGTCTTTCCGAAACTCCCAAAGGATACAAATCCGCACTTTCACGCTATTGCCTGCAGTTGTTGTCCCCGTGAGCATCCATTCCGACACGCCCCTGTCGCCTGCCTATCTCCGTAGATACATTGTTATCAGATGTGAATTACTACTTGTAAAATATTACTCTGCTACCAGATATATTCCAAGGATAACTGGTCAGATACAAGCTATCATTATAATAACACTCAAAAGATTTGTATTCATATAAATCACATTTATTGCTTTTTGCAATTTCAATTCTAAATCTAATTGTGTCAATATCCCTTTCAACACCGTTAAAATCCACTAAATGCAAATAGAATTTTTTGTTAATGTCGCTATTGAGGCTATCTATTCCTTGTTGAACCAATAAAAAACGCATAGCCCCATCACTTGTTATAGTTCCATCATATTTTATTGTATCTCCATTTTCATTTCGCAAGGTAGATAATTCATTAGAATAAGGACAGTTAATGCAACGTCCAACTATTGTTTCGTTTCTATCTTTATCATATACATAACAAAAAAATGGAGTATAATATGGATTATTGTCACATGCCTCTTCACCTCCTGGAGTACAACTTAATATTGAAAGAGTGGCAGTTAATAAGGCTTGAATCAGATATCTCATTATTTACTATTTATTGATTAAAATTGAAGAATTGTTAAATGTAGATCCTGACCAATTAGGATTTTATGAAATTTCCGGCTTTATAGACTTCTATTTTTGGCATGCAGGAAAAGTTAAATACTAATTTCGCTATTTAATCTTACAACCTTAAAGTTAAATAAAAAAATTCTTAGTTAACTTTTCAAATCTCCTACCCTTATTTGACTGCTAATTTTGGCAGTTTTCACAATTTCACGCTTGGCGGAGTGGTTGATTTCGAAGCACAAAATTTAACCCTCCATCGGCGGGACTGTCTACCAACACTGAATCTAGCAAGGCAGGATGCAATGCTTTATATAACCAATGAATCCGCTTTTTTCCCAAACCGCTGCTATAGGCTGGCGATTTTGTCTGTCGTGTGCGTTCTGTTCATGGCAAGTGTAAGTAGGAAAAAACTTTCTGTCAACGCTATTACACTATGAGTAATATTTTCTTGTAATGCTATCATTTGTCCCTTTTCTAGTAGAGAGTGTTGTTGTTCTGCAATAAAATTTATTTTCCCTTCTAATACCTGAACACTTATCACTCCATTGGCCTTATGTGGTTTTAATTCTGCATTTTCGTGCATTCCCATTAGCACAATTCTCATAGTCTCTGATTTGAAAATTGTAACAGAATTACGGTCGCTATCTGTCCAAGTTGTTTCATTCTTTATTTGGTCAATGAATTTATCCAAGTTCATTTCTACCAATGGGGCATTTAAAACCCTATTTCCTTCTGGTCTTTGAGGTGTTGCATCATTTGATTTATTTTCCATAGTGATATGTGCTTTATTTGTCTGAAACTTTTCTACCAATTTCGAAGATGTTTCGTCAGAGGAAACGCCTAACCATTTACTTAGGTACAATTAATGTCAAATTTGGTGCTTTAATCATTTATTCTATGTTCAATATCCATGTTTTTGTGTAAGATTCTATCTATCAATAGTTTTTTGTCCTTTACTTGGTAAACAATTATATGCGATTTTATTTGTAATACTCTGTGGTTGGGCTTAATGCTAACAATTGATTTCCCAATTGTTGGGTTTTTCCTTATATGTTCAATTTTGGTAATTATCAACTTATAATAAATATTTGCTTGCCTAATTGACCATTCATTGACTGTATAAATCCAAATTTCTTCTAAATCCGTTTTAGCTAATTTACTTAATTCGAATAGTAATTTCATTTAGCGTGTTTCTTGTTCAAACTAGCCAAGTGTTTTAATGGATCAAAATTTTTAACATACCCACTTTCTTCACCTTTTTCAATGGCATCTTTTAACAATTGAACTTTAGATTCTTCCTCTTCAATAAGTCTTAAACCTGCTCTTATTACTTCGCTAGCTGAGGCATACCTTCCAGATTTAATACCATTTTCAATTATCCCCTCAAAATGGTCGCCAAGAGAAATGGACGTATTTTTTGACATACTATTTTTATACAAAAATACCAATATTTGGTAATATTAGTAATATTTTTATCAAAAAAATTAGTTGATGTCTACTTTTTTATTCATCCAACATAACGGATTTGGCATAGACGTTGTACCGCCACGTAATTAACTACCAAAATTAAGAAATAAGGTTTTCATTACCGAAAAAATTAAAAGTGAATGATTTTAGAAGCCAGGCGGTGTAGAGTCTATGCTGTGCTGGCGCCGGTGCTTTTGTTCTAAACCTAATTAGTTAAAATTGACACTTATACTATCGAGATGCCATGTGGCATGATCATAATCAATGGATATATTTGATGGTAAATTACTTTTCCATCGCTTAAATTGTTTGCAATCCTGTTGCCAACCTTGCTCCCAAAATAAATATCCATTATTTGCATACTTTTTAACACAAACTGGATAGTGGGCAGAAAGTAAAAATATAATCAATACTGAGCTTGCGTTGAAAATTAATGAAATTAAAAGGTGTTTAGGTTTTTGATAATTAATAATAATAAAGAATGCCGATAAAATTAAAAGTAATGAGTTAATTATAGGAACAACATGTAAAATGATTTGTCGCCAATCATAAGGTATGATATAATATTTTGGATTATTATTGATTAATACATATGGATTCCATCTAAACATGATATAAGTTATCAAAGCAGAGCTTATAATTAATATTCCGATAAGAGGAAATTTGATATAATTTCTAAGTTCCATTCAATCAATTTTTGTTTAGCATTGGTGTCAACGGATTAGTATACACGTGGTCGCGCCGCATGTCTGATGCCAAAAGTAACCATTAATTTTTATTCGCCGTAAAATCCAAAAAAAATCGGAGAAAAATCCTTCGACGCGATCTCGTGTATGCAGTGTTTCTGGCCGTTTGAATTGCTTTTTGGTGTGAAGGTTCATTTTCGGAGAGATGTTTTTCATTTCCCGTTTGATCTTTAATTAGAAATAGTATAGATTGATTTGTTTGAGTTTAGTGGAGCAATTTCTATGGCTCCAATTAAATTGGTTTTTATGCACGTAGGTTTATTTTGTGTGGTGATTTAATTTAATTATTTTGGTACTTTAAACTCAGTTCAAACAATATTGAATTTTATCAAAATTACTATTCAATCCATTAATATTAGCTACAAAAAAGAATTATTTAATGGCTCGATAGAATAGAAAAGTTACTTAACAACTATTTTAAGCACTCACTTTTCAAAGCATTGCTATCTTAGAGTCATAATTAGATGTAATATCTTATGAAAGCCTCATCACTTATCTTCATTTTATTGATACTTATTATTACTAAAAGCATATCTCAAAAATACGAAACCGGTGTCTATGGACGAATTGATACGATCGTGACCTTAGATCTTGATACTAACATCGAAGAAGTTAAAATAGTCAAATCTATGAATGTCTACATTGATGCGGATAATTGCGAAACATTACCTAAGGAATTTAGTGCCAAAACCACCAAAGCTGAGGTTGCCCAAGTCAAAGAATTGACTGATATCGAATTTCGTTGTAATGGCGAGTTTCAACGTGAATGGGAAATAGAATCATTTAATCTCGTTATCAACAAAATGAAAAATGCACCCAGAACAATTACCAACTTGGGATCTAATTTTACATTGGAAACTAAAAAAGTCTTATCCGAAATGAATTCAGGGGAACTCATAGCATTTGAACAAATCACTTTGTTGCATCCGAAGAAAGGCCTGGCAACTGTAGGATTTTCATTGCAAATAAAATGAGAATTAAATTATAACCTGAGTGTTCTAATCTACATTTCTTTTATGCATGTTATTTTGTATTCTAAAAAATAGATAACGCAAAAATTGTTTTAGTTTTTTATAAGTCTCTTATGTAAATTTCATACTTATGAAGCTTGCATCAGGTTTGCGGCTAACCGAAGGTGGCGGTTTGTCATTTTATTACCTCGGTTGATTTTTGAACACTTGTCCAGACAACAAGAACTAATGCTATCAACTCTGCTACTGTCCGCATAATGTGAAATGACCACCACTTGTCACGCATTATTGTCCAGTTGTCAGGAAGAGAATTTGCATTCCAGGAAAGCATTTCATTTTGTATTGGAAGATTGCCAAGTCGTGAAATAAAAATGCACGAGGCGAAAAAGGCAGCAGCAAAGAGTAAAATGATGAAAACAGTTTTATTCTTCCGTTGAAGAAAAGCTGAAATTAAGGTCACGATAGTTGCAATGATTACCAATGAAACCATAAGCATGTGTAGTGAGCGGACAAGATTTAGCTGTTGCTCTAGGTAAGTGGAAGCCGAGTAGTTTATTGGATTAAAACCCATCCATATTCCAAAACTTGTTCCCGCAAGTAAAGCAGCCAAGATGATGTTAGCAAAACGTATAAAAATAGTTGTCATTGCGTTAGTTTTTTAAAGTTCGGTGTCTTCAATAATATTTAGAATTTTTAGTTGAGGGCTAAAAATTATACTCCCCTCAATCTTAGGGAAGATATTTTGCAAAGCTGCCTGTGCAACTTGTGCTTGCTCAAGATTATCAAAGTCAAGGTCAATGACTACAAATTTCTCATTGTCTGTTGGGCGGTAAATTCTGTAACGCTTAACTCCAGATTTTTTTCTGTTGATAGGGTCGCTGTCAAAGGCTTTCTTCCACCCGTCATAATTGGAAATCTTGTGTTCAATTCTTAAAGTTGTCATAGATAATTATTTTTGATTTATTGGTTGTTGAATTTTGTCTTGTCGTTGCATTTTTCAAATTTAGTAAATTTTTAACACGATTTTCAATGTTTGCACTGTCGCCCAAAAATGGCCGCTAACGTTCAGGTATTGCTGCAGGTGGGATATTTTATAATGTCCAGCCCGGAACAAATGCTGATTGAAAAACTTTTGTTGAAGATAAGAACTAAAAGCTAAATTACTAACGTCTTGCCCGAACAACTGCTGATTGTATACTTAGCTGAAGTTTGCTAGTCCAGCCCTGCTTGCAGCAATACTTTTGTTGTGCGATGGCCTGATAACATATGAAGTCAATATTTTAGAATAATAAAAAGTAAAAAATTAGTTGATATTACTTAAATTCGATTTCTAAAACGAAACACAATGAATCCAAACAAATCATTATGGGAGAAAGGCGACTTCACCCAAATAGCAGAAACTATGCGAGACAGTGGTACTCAACTTGTGGCTAAACTTGGTGTCACCAATGACCTTAGTATTCTCGATCTGGGTTGTGGCGATGGTACGACCGCAATACCCGAAGCAAAACTTGGAGCTACTGTATTAGGTGTTGATATAGCTAAAAATCTTGTTGAAGCGGGAAATGCTAGGGCAAAGGCAGAAGGACTTACAAATTGTACATTCCAGGAAGGTGATGCAACAGATTTGCATGAACTAAAGGATGATACTTTTGATTTAGTGGTTAGCATCTTTGGTGCTATGTTCGCACCAAAACCATTTGATGTAGCTAAAGAAATGGTTCGCGTTACTCGCTCAGGCGGCAAAATAGTTATGGGTAACTGGATTCCGGAAGACCCTACCCTAGTTGCCCAAATACTAAAGATTAGTTCTGCATATACACCGCCCCCACCCGAGGGTTTTGTCAGCCCAATGCTGTGGGGTGTAGAGAACCATGTTATTGAACGTTTTACTAATGCCGGAATTGCAGTAGAAAATATATCATTTATAAAAGATACTTTTACATTTAATGCCTTTTGTACGCCGGCAGAATTTGTCAACATTTTTAAAACATATTATGGTCCTACAATGAATGCCTTTGAAGCAGCTGAAAAAAATGGGAAGGCTTCGAATTTGCAGCATGAATTGGAGGCTTTATTTAATAGTCAAAACAAAAGCACCACAGATAATTTCACGTCCATTCCTGCTAACTTTTTACGGGTAACAGTCGTGTGTTAATCATAAGTTTTATCGATAGTTGGTTCGTCTTGCTAAGGCTGGTTTTCGCACAACGGATTTGGCATAGACGCTGCATCGACACGTAATTAACTACCAAAATTAAGAAATAAGGTTTTCATTACCGAAAAAATTAAAAGTGGATGATTTTAGAAGCCAGGCGGTGTAGAGTCTATGCTGTGCTGGCGCCAGTGCTTTTTTTCTAAACTTAATTATTTGAAATTGTTACTTGTACTATCTAGATGCCATGTGGCATGATCATAATCAATGGATTTATTTGATGGCAAATTACTTTTCCATCGCTTAAAGTGTTTACAATCCTGTTGCCAACCTTGCTCCCAAAATAAATATCCATTTTTTGCATACTTTTTACCACAAACTGGATAGTGGGCAGATAGTAAAAATATTATCAAAACTGAGCATGCGTTGAAAATTAATGAAATTAAAAGGTGTTTAGGTTTTTGATATTTAATAACAATAAAGAATGCCGATAAAATTAAAAGTAATGAGTTAATTATAGGGGCAACATGTAAAATGATTTGTCGCCAATCATAAGGTATGATATAATATTTTGGATTCAAGGAGACATTCCATGCGGTGCTTGTCGGATTTGGATAAAGATAAATTGAATTTGTATTTATTATTCTTGAACACTACTTGTTTCTGTTGAATCGCAAAACTTTATAATCCAATAATCAAAAAAAAACTTGTTTTTAACGACAGTTCTTGTTATCTACTGCCATGCTGTTCATCCGAAGATGTGTCCTCCGAAGTCAGCACAAAAGTTTGTTAGAAGCTGTGTCGTCATTAGCAACAATCTTTTCCCGTTTGTATTGATGGACATTTTACTGATCCGTAACTGCAATACACACAACAGTCGCCTTGCTTTGGTTTCAAAACTGTTTTGCATTGTTCGCACTCGTAAAAAAACTGACAAGCATCTGTCGGCATAATTTCTTTTTTCTTGTGTCCGCAAGTTGGGCAAGTAATTGTTGATTCCAATTCAACTGTCTTGCCGTCAATGTTGATGCAAGTTTCGCAACTGCCGTGAAGTTTGTTTCGCTGATAGTTCCAAATTGTCGCTGCAAGAAGTCCGAACATTCCTGTGTAAATAAATTTGTTCCAACTGTCGCTGTCGTTAAAGTTGTAACCGTAAAAAATAATTACAGCACTCGAAATTGCAACAAGCAATGGATAAGTGCAACGATGTTGTCGGTAAGAAATAAAAAGTCCTATAAGAGAAATTAAAACAAGTGCCTCAAAAATATATTTTGTCCAACCGCCAAAGAGTTCGGCTGAACCTAGTCCGAAAGCGGAAAGCACAAACGCAAAAAGTGGAAAGCAACAAGGTGTCGCAAGTGCCGCCAAGAAAAGCCCAACTGTTCCGATTCTGTCTAACTGAAGTTTCATTTATAAAAGTGTTTATCCGTCAAAGATAAAGTTTTGGTTGTTGTTGTCCGTCATTAAATGCTTATCAGTTTCGCGTTAGCACTGTCCCAAAATGGTTGCAGATAACCTTAGGACTTTGTGTTCAGCGGGGCATTTGGAAAACGTCGAGCCCGAACCATTGCTGAAAATAGCACATAGCTGATGTTACATTGTCCAGCCCTGCTTTTGCAAATACTTTTGTTAGCGGCAGGCTCTTTGTCTATCATTATTGCTGTTTTAAAATCCATAGAATCATATCTGATAAATAGCCCTGTGCATACTTTGGAAAATCAAAGTTATTTCTATTAGGAATAGATTTAATTAAATGGTCAGCATTTTGATATGTTTTGATGGTCAATAAATTTTCCTTATTAAGAAATGCCAGCTTTATTGCTTCAATACTCTTGTTCACCGGAACTTGAATATCACCTTCGCCATACACAGCATAGGTTGGAACATTAGTTTTAACCCAGTAAGTTGAAGGGTCTAAACCAAGAGTGTTATACCCAAAGTTATACTTCAAGTCATCCTTAGTAGGTAGTTTCTGGGGAATCGTAGTAAGCTGTCCCCATCCCTCAGCATAGGCTTTGTCCAGCATAGGTTTTAGCTCGTTTAAATCTGAACCATTAATAATGTAATTATCAAATTCAGCCCATAGGTTTTCTACTTTCTGAATTGTATTTACATCTGCAATCCGGTTTTTTAACCTGTTCAATTTTTGAAAATGATAGCACTCCTTCAATACAGTGGTCGGTGCTGAAACAATTACAACAAATGCAATATCAGGGTTATTAGCAATTAGCATTGGCGCAACCATTCCGCCTTGACTGATTCCCCACAAGCCAATTTTGTTTGGGTTAATTTCCTTTCTTTTTTTTAGATATTCAAAAGCTCCCTTGGCGTCATCTACTAAATCCTGCATTAATACAATATCACTCCCCGTTCTTGTAATGTTTAAATTTGGATAGTTATCACCCGTAACATTTCTCTTGTCGTAAACAAGTGTTGCAATACCATTTGATGCAAACATATCAGCAAAGCCATAAAACTCTTCCTTATTATGTGTTCCGCTTCCAAACATCATTATAATGGCGGCAGATCGTTTAATAGACTTAGGAATAAAAATAGTGGCAGGTAATTTTGTTTTATCACTTATGGATTCAATATTTTCAATTGAGTAATTTTTTTGAACAGGGATATAATTATTTATTTTTGAAAAATAAAACTTTGCGGGCAATTCACCCGTTAGTTGCCCTTCAATATTTCCATTGCTAACAGTTCCCATAAATGAAAGTATGTGTCTGCCATCATTTTTTTTAAAAGTCAAATATGGTGGGTTATAACAAACCTCAGTAACTGGGTCATTTAAAATTAAGTAATCAGGTGTAGAAATAAAAGCTACTTGTTTTTTTTTAGGACACTAAAATCAATTGTGGTATTTAATTTTTTGTTATTAAATTCAATGTACCCTTCGTAATGTCCTTCAATAGGTGTTTGTTTATTCTTAAGCAAGTCAGCTATCGGAATTGTTTTTGTGAGATTGTATTCAATTTGTGAGGTAGGATATTTTAATAATGCTAACCATTCTTTTTTCTCGTTTAGGGTGAAAGTAAATTTCTCGCTCCTTTGCTTATCTTCAAAAATGCATTCATTATTACTCAAAGAAGTTAACTCCCGAATATTGTTGTGACTTGTATAAGCAATTTTATTATTGATTAATGCAATTTTAGAACGGCTTCCAACAATTGTGTCACCATTACAAACACTGAAGTTTATATTTGAAAACTCTTTTTCGGAAACCTTACTCCAGGTTTCATAAAATGGTTGTCCTGATGTTTCCCCTTTCCAGGTGCCTATGAGCCATTCCATTTTTTTAAAGTCGTTTTCTTTGGGATTTGTCAGACAACTGGACGTTAAAAAAGGCAATAGAAGGAGAAAAAAGTTACGTGTTTTCATTTGTTTTATTATTTCAAATTATAGAGTGTCTGGCATCGGTTGGCAGCTCGGTTATTGAATCTGTTATGTTGTCTGCGTTACAATGCTCCTTTACATAGTTTTTGTTAGTTTGTATGCAGCAAGTCCACCAAAAAGTTTTGCAGAGTTTGCTAAAATAAATGTCAAGAGAATTTCTGACCAATTTACTCCGAATGATAAGATAACTATTAAATCAAGTGTAACATAAATTATCCAATATAAAAATGTCGAATTAAGAATATTGGTATGTTGCTTTTTAATCCAATATCTTACAACCAAAAAGAATATAACAAAACCAAAAATTCCTGACACCCAAGGGGCTGAAAACTCGGCGTGGGTGTCGTAAACTGTCATTGCTTGTCCAGTATTAATAATCATTGAATAAATAGCGACTTCAACTATTGATATTATTACCAATAAAATCATTGTCAATATGGCTATTCCTGTCAGTTTTAGAATCCTATATTTTGTCATTGCATTTATTATTTAAGTTTAAAACAAAAATAAAATTATTTGTCTATGTCAGGTTGTTAGCTGTTAAAGTTGTCTGTCTGTCCGTGCAAAATGGTCAAGTTGCACGATTTTTTTACTATGACCGCTATCGGATTTTGCATAGGTGCTGCACCGCTGCGTAATAGAGTATCAAAATTAAGAAATAAGGTTTTCATTATCAAATAAATTAAAAATGGATGATTTTAGAAGCCAGGCTGTGTAGAGTCTCTGGCTTGTTTGCGTCGGTGCTTTTGTTCTAAACCTAATTAGTTAAAATTGACACTTATACTATCCAGATGCCATGTGGCATGATCATAATCAATGGATTTATTTGATGGCAAATTACTTTTCCATCGCTTAAAGTGTTTACAATCCTGTTGCCAAACTTGCTCTCAAAATAAATATCCATTTTTTGCATACTTTTTAACACAAACTGGATAGTGGGCAGATAGTAAAAATAGTACAATTTTTATCATTTCCACTAATGATTCTTAAAAGCTAAAAACCCTGTCTTTTAAGTAGGTGCTGTTATGTGCTGTTGTTTTCATTTCAGTGGTCGTTTTTTTATCATTCCGCCTTTCGTGTCTTTGATACTGCTCATTACGATAAAAGCGCTCGTGTCTAATTTGTCAATTTCAGTTTGAAGTTTTGCAATTTCAAGTCGGGTGATGACAGTATAAACAATGTCTATCTGGCTTAAATTTTCTCCGTGCTTTCCGTAACCTTTTTTTCCACTGTATATTGTAACGCCTCGTCCCATTTTGTCAATAATCATTTGTCTGATTTCTTCTGACTTATACGAAATAATGGTAACGCCAGTATATTCTTCAACACCCTCTACAATAAAATCAACTGTCTTGGATGCTGCAAAGTAAGTGAGTATTGAATACAACGCTGACTCAATCGAAAGAAGATATGCTGCTACCGAAAAAATGATAATGTTAAAAATAAGAATAATGTCTCCGATTGTCAAGCCAGTCCGCTTGCTCAAATTAATAGCAAGAACTTCTGTCCCGTCAAGTACACCACCGCCACGAATGGAAAGTCCGATGCCTGCACCAAGAAAAAAACCACCGAATGCAGCAACTAATAATTTGTCGGAGGTAATTGTTGGATAATTTACCGTCGCCACAACAACTGCCAGTCCGATGATAGCCAAAAAACTTTTAATCGCAAATGACTTGCTGATTTGAGTAAAGCCAAGAATGATGAATGGGATGTTGAGAATAACAATAAGAATGGGTAAAGAAAAATTTGTTACTTCTGTTGTCAATAGAGATATACCCGTTACTCCTCCGTCAATAAAATTGTTGGGAAGTAAAAAACCTTTAAGTCCAAACCCGGCGGAAACAATTCCAATTGAGATGAGCAATGTGTCTTTAAGCAAATGGGTCGCTGTAACTTTAAGTTTTAGAAATTCTTTGGCAACATCATATCTACTTACATGGTTGTTGGGACGGACTTTTTTCAAGTATCGCCAAACTGTCTGAATGATTATTTGTCGGAATATTGGGTTCATTGTCGTTTTTTACAATAACACATAACGGTTTGCTCAGATACTCGAAGGTGGCGATTTAGAAGCACTGCACTGTCACCAAAGCAGAAACGTTGATAGAAGCGCAATGCTTTATTTAGCCACTGAGCCGTTACTTTTTGGTAGGTGCTGTTATAGGCTGGCATTCTTCTACAGTCAAGTGTTCTAGTCATTTTCAATTTGTGTTTTAAGTGTTATTCTAAGCCATAGAAACCCTATTGCTCCGGCAATAAGTGAAGCAATAAGAATTGCAATTTTTGAATTGTTTATTAAGTCTGCATTGTCAAATGCAAGCAGTGCTATAAAGATTGACATTGTAAAACCAATACCGCCTAAAAACCCCGCTCCGATAATATTTTTCCATTTCAAGTCTGTCGGCAAAACACAAAGCCCTAAACCAGCACCAATAAATGAAAAAAGAAAAATGCCTAAAGGTTTTCCAATTACAAGTCCTGCCATAATACCCAAACTGTTTGTTTGTCCTAATCCGCTTTGCCAACTGTCGCCAACCGCAATGCAAGTATTAGCAATTGCAAACAAGGGTAGAATTAAAAATGCAACCGGTTTGTGTAATAAATGTTGGAGAATAAATGAAGGTGATTTTTCTCCACCGTCACCAAATGGAATTGCAAAGGCTAACAAAACGCCTGTTATTGTAGCGTGAACACCTGAATACAACATAAAATACCACATTGCCACACCGCCAATTAAATAAGGAATTAGGTTGTGAACTTTCAGTCGGTTTAGAACGAGTAGAAGTCCGAAAATGCCTAAAGCAATAAATAAATTTACAAATGCTATTGAAGTCGTATAAAAAATTGCAATTACGATTATGGCTCCTAAGTCGTCCATTACTGCCAATGCTGTCAGGAATATTTTTAGAGAGGTCGGAACACGATTACCCAATAAAGATAAAATGCCAATTGCAAAAGCAATGTCAGTAGCCATAGGAATACCTGCTCCTGCTTGCGTGTCTGTCCCGAAGTTGAGCAGTAAAAAAAGTCCTGCTGGAACAAGTATTCCACCTAAAGCACCAAAGATTGGTAATGAAGCATTTTTTATGTCTGAAAGTTCTCCGTGATAAATTTCTCTTTCTAACTCTAAGCCAATAAGTAGAAAGAAAATAGTCATAAGTCCGTCATTTATCCAATGTACGATACTGTGTCCACCAAGGTCGAAATCCCAAAAGTTAATATAGTCTGTCTGCCAGGGCGAGTTTGCAAGTCCAAGTGAAATAATTGTTACAAAAACTAAAATTAGTCCCCCTGCTTTTTCGCTGTCAAAAAAATCGTTGAAAAGTCTTGTTAATTTCATTCTGTTTTCTGCTTGTATCTGGTCTGTTATGTTTGCCTATAACGGTTTGCAGCTAGAAGTAGTGCGGTTTTGGAACATTCAACTGTCTATACGCACCCTACTTTATTAGTTGCTCAATTCGGACTCTCTTTTTTGTTTACTGTAAAAATAATCATTCCACCTTTAGCGGGCAAATTGTAAGCAAAAAACTTGCACGACCGCCGTATTGCTTTTAGGTGCTGTTATAGGCTGATGCGGCCACACAGTTTGTTTTCGCACAGGTCTAACCGTTTTTTTGTTTTTGTCTAAAGATGTAATAAGAATAAAAAATTGGAATACCAGCCAAAGGAACAACACTGAAGGGTATAACGTAAAGGGCATACTCTTGAGGTAAGAATATTACAAGTAAAAACATAAATAAACCGCCAAAAAACCAAATTTTAGAACTTAAATGATGTGTCATTCGCCAATTTTCTTCGCTTTCTAAAGTCCACGGTGTCCGAATGCCAACAAAATAGTTTGGTTTAATATTATTCATGAAGTTGCCAAGAACAACAAAAAGCAATGCAACCAAAGCAACAATATATTTGGGTGAAAAACCGCTAATATTTGTTTGGGTGTAATGCTCTGTTTCATATACAAGGAAACCTGAAATTAATGTCATGAAAATAATTACAGCCCAAGATATTTTAATAATAATAGGGTTATTTGTCTTATACCGTTGCTTTGGGTCGATCTTATTTAAATTAATAACAAGTAAAGATGTTCCAAGAGATACGGCAAACATGAAAAGGATAATGGCTAACATTTCAAATTTACTACCAAAGTCATTGGCGACAAAATTGGAGTCGTAATGTGTTGGAACACTTTCAGGTAAACTTTTCCAAATGGATAAAAAGTAAATTGTCGGAAACAAACTTATTAGAGCTTGCAATAAAATTGTTTTAGTCTTACTCATGATTGAATATATTAATTGTTACTTTGATTTTTTATTGAACTGAACCATCCATTTCATTATGTCGTCTAACACCGTCGTGTTTAAATAGTACTTAACAAACTGTCCCTCTTTTTCGCTGTCAATAAGTCCTGCACGCTTTAATAACTCAAGATGATGAGAAATGCTTGGACCGGAAATAGTAAACTTGTCTACTATTTCACCCGCCGTCATGTCTCGTTTTCGGAGCAGTTCCAGTATTTCTCTCCTTGTCTGGTCATTGAGGGCTTTAAAAGCAAGGTTTAATGACATTATTTATATATTTAGACAAATATCTAAATAATATGTCAATAAAACAAATTAATTTTCTTGTTGGCGAGATTAATTGTTAAAAGTCCGTAATTTTAAGACCATTTTAAAAGAGGTGGGATTAGATTTTTATAAAATCTGAAATAGTATGATAGATTGGACTTAGCTTTGGTAAGCCATTTCATTTATCTATTGTGAATGTCTTCTTTTTCAAGTCTTGGCAGCTGCTTTGTTGAGATTAAGCGGATGCTCGAATGCAATGGCAAGATAGCCGATGATGAATACTAAAATTATAGCTGTGGTCATTTGCGGAAGTGTATAATTAGTTGTAAGGTGATTATTCTATTCATCATCTGTTTTGTTGCTTGGTGTATTTGACGGAAAGTTCAAATTGTAACTCGGTGAAGGGAATTTGATGTTTTCTTCACGGAATCTTTTTAGGATTTCCATTCGTAAATCACTTTTCAGGAAACCAATTCTGAAAACTTCCTTGGTATAATAAAGCAATTGAAAATGTAAGGCATGTTCGCCAAATTCTGATAACCGAACACGCGGATGTTTATCGTCATCGTGCATAATTATATCAAACTTCAAAGCAGATTCGATGAGAATTGTTTTTACTTTTTCAATGTCTTCGTTAAAGCCTACGGTCAAGTCAATTCTGAATCTGCGGCAAAAACTATTGTAGCTTGTGTTGATAATGTCGTCGCTAATAAATTTATGATTGGGAACAATTATTTCAACTTCATCGCGGGTGATGATGGTAGATGTGCGCAATGAAATTTCTTTCACCTTGCCTACTGTGTCTTTCAATTCTAAAATATCACCCACTCTTATTTTTCTTTCCACCAGCATTATTATTCCTGAAATTAAATCGTAAAAAATTCCTTGCAATCCGAAACCAAGACCGACTAAAAGCGCAGCAGAACCTGCCAACAAAATTCCTATTTCAAATCCTACTATGCGAATGCAAAGGGTGAATAAGAAAATCAATGTGAGGTATTTGATTAAAATGTAAATAGAAGTGCGTCTGCCTATGTCATGCACGTTTAGTTTTGGATTATTGAGCAAACTTCGTTTGAAGATAAACAGAAGGAGATAAGTGATGAGGATGGCTGCGAGCAGCGTAAGGATGGTAAAACCTGTAATAGTGATTCCTCCCACTTCAAACAATTTATAGCCAAAATATTTTTCCATGATTTGATATTTAAAATTTCCAGATTAAAGGAACAATGATCAGAATGATGAGCAGTGCAACTAAAGTGAGTATGCCGCCAACTTTTATGAAGTCCAAAATTTTGTATCTGCCCGGAGCGAATACCAAGAGTGAAGCAGGTTCAAAAGGGGCAATCATGGAAATTGAAGCGGAAACAATTACGGCAATAGCGAATGGTCGCGGGTCAACGCCAATTTCTAAGGCTGCTTCTAATGCAATGGGCAGCACTACTAAAACGGATGCAGCGTTTGACATGGGTTGTGTAAGCAAAACTGTAATGAGCATGAAACCCGCCATTAAACCATAATTGCCTAATGGCGAGATCAAGTGGATGATTTTTTCAGCAATAAATTTATCGCCACCAGTGTTTGTGAGAGCTACACCAAAGGCACTCATGCCGCCAATTAAAATAATCATGCGCCAGTCCACACTTCGCATGAGCGCATCTTGCGGAAGTGCTTTAATTAAATAAGCTACGAGAGCAGTGAGCATAAATGCAATGCTGATGGGAATAATTTTTAGTGAGCCAAATAATATGGCAAAGCCAAAGAGAAGTAAAATTCCAAATCCTTTTTTAAGGTTGATGTTTTTTGATTTGTCGTGTTGGCTAACGATAATGAAGTTGGCGTTCTGCTGAATTTTTTCTACCTCTTCATTGGTGGTTAATGCCACCAGCATATCGCCTGACTTTAATTTCACCGCATCTAAATTGCCTTTGAGGTTTTCTTCTTTGCGGTGAATGGCTACTACGGAAATGCTTCGTTGCTCCCGTAATAAACTTGTATGAACTGATTTGCCAATGTATGCAGAGTTTGGCAGCACCAACATTTCTACCATTTCCATTTCCTGATTCAAATTGAATTTTGCATTGGCGTTTTGAAGGATGGAAAGATTTTCTGTTTGAAGAAAAAGCAAGAGCGAATCTTTTTCGGCTTTTAGGATCATGATGTCGCCTTGTTCAATATAAGTGGTGTCGGTTGGCACAAGCAATTCGCCATCCCTGATAAGCTCTGCAAATTTTATTTCGGGATATTTCTTTTGAAACTCGTGAAATACTTTGCCGATAGAAGGAGAATTACTATTGACAATTGCTTCGCTGACATATTTGCGAAGGAATTTGTCGGTCTGAATTTCTTCGACTTTTAAATCGGGCAACATTTTTTTACCAATGGTTGCCATAAAGAGTATTCCGAATAAAATAATGGGCAAACCCAACGGCAAAAATTCAAACATGCTGATAGGGTCAATTCCCTTTTGTGTAAGAAAACTGCTGCCTGCTATGTTGGTTGATGTGCCGATGAGTGTGCATGTGCCACCCATTAGTGAAGCAAAAGCCATTGGCATCAATAATTTTGATGGACTGATATTTAATTTTTTTGACAACCCGATCAAAGGAGCAATGAAAACGGATACCACCGCAGTGTTATTCATGAATGCGGAAAGCGCGGCAGTTACTATCATGGTAATGATGATGAGCCATGATAAATTAAGATTGGGGAGTTTGTCCACCTTTTGCAAGAGGTATTCTATAATGCCGTTGTGTTTTAACACCCCGCCAATAATAAAAATGGCAATGAGCATAATGATGAAATCGTTTCCGAAACCCTGAAACGCTTCGTTGCTGTTGATAGCACCTGCAAATACAAGGAGACATAAGGCGATCAAAACAATGATGTCCGGTGTGAGCCACTCGGTGGCGAACAAAATCATTACGGCTAAAAGAAGGACAAAGACAATGAGCATGGATATTTTATTGAGGGTCGTTGCGTTGGTTTACTTTTTTTGTTTTTCTCCTTCGCAATATTTTTTCCATTGCTTCTACACATAGTAATATACTTTCTTCATACGAAGCGGATTTATATTTTACAAATTGGTTTTCGCCTGAATGGGAGAGGTATAATGCACACCATTGATTGGCGGGATTATTTTTTGCTCCTTCTTTCAAAGTAATATCTACTCTGATGGTTTCAGGATGCTGATGGAAAAGTTTCTCAACTTTGTCATTTACAAATTTTGTAAGGTGTTGGCTTTCTTTGAAGCCTACTGTTTGGATGGTAATGTTCATGTCTTCTGTTATTAGTTAAATAATATTTTTAAATGTGTTGTGGTTACTCGGACTTTGAGCCATTTCTCAATTTTTTCTTTTTCTGCTTTTTTAATTTTTTTTGTTGATGAGATGAATGCTAACCAAATATTTGCCTGTGTGCTATCGGTTATGTTTAGCGATTGTTGAATACTGAAAGATGAAACTTCGTTGTGTTGGGCTTTGAGTTCTTTGAAAATCTGACGGCTTAAATGTTGATGCTGGTTGATGCTGTCTAATGTGTTTTGGATTTGTTGCAACTCTTTTTCTTTGTCGGCTAATGCAAGTGAGAGCTGATTGGTTTCCTTTCCCTTGTTATCCTGCAAGTATGCAAAGCCCTGTTTTACCTGCAAGTTGCTATTGGATAAATTGTATTTACCCAATTTAGATTTCAGTTCAGCAATTTGTTTTTCTTCAATGGGTGCTCCACCATAAACAAGCAAGATGGTTTTGGTTTTGGTGTTAATGTCTTTTTTAAGGAGATAGTCGTTTGGAAAAACAGCTTCATATTCAATAAAGGCGTTTGCCTCTTGCAGAAATTTGCTTTGCTGAACGATGTCGTAACCTAAATACAAACTTGGCAGTAATGTGAGGATGACAATTGCCCAAACTATGCGTTTGGCTCTGATTTCATCTTTTACCTGACGCAAATGCTTGTATGGAAATTTCAACAGGCGGGTGGTGACCAGTGTTGCCAAAGCAATGAAAACGGAGTTGATAAAAAACAGATAGAATGCTCCGAAAAAAAACTGGAATTGTAGCGTGGCTAAACCATAACCTGCGGTGCAAAGCGGGGGCATGAGTGCTGTGGCAATAGCCACACCAGGTATTACAGTTCCCTTTTGTTTACTGGATGCGGCAAGTATGCCTGCCAGTCCGCCAAAGAGCGCAATCAACACATCGTATATGTTGGGTGAAGTTCTTGCAAGGATTTCGGAATGTGCATCGCTGATAGGTGTGATCAGAAAATAGATGGTGGAAGTGATTAAGGCAATGGCTGCGGAAAACAGATAATTGAAAATGGATTTGCGCAGCAAGGCAATGTCGTTGATTGCCATGCCCAAGCCAAGCCCCATGATGGGACCCATTAAAGGAGAAACCAACATAGCTCCAATGATTACCGCTGTAGAGTTTACATTAAGTCCAAGAGAAGCAATGAAAATAGCGAATACTAAAACCCAAAGGTTAGTTCCTTTGAATACAACGTCTTTATCAATGCTGTCAATTACATTTTGGTAATCTTCCTTCTCGCTGTGTAGTCTGAAAGCGTTGACGATGTTGTTTAGTGTTTCCATTTATCGGGCGATATTTAGCAGTTCGGAAAAATCTGTTTTTGAAATTACAATGTCTGCATGATGGTTTACCAATTCATCTTTAGAACAAAAAGCAATACCAAGCCCTGTTTCTTTAATCATGCAGAGGTCGTTCATGCTGTCGCCAATGGCAATGGTGTTTTCGCGCTTGATGCTGTATTTCTGAATAATGCTGAGTAAAGCATTTGTTTTACAGAGCGGGTGTTTGCATAAACTGGTTGGGTGATTGAAAAGAAAGGAAGGGATTTTTACTTCGCCTGTGCAAATGCTTTTTGAAAACTCCAATTCATTGGAAAGCGAGAAATCCATTCCCAATTTATTTTTTATATGGTTAGTGATGCAGTCGTAACTATCGGAAATTATTCCAATAATATAACCTCTGCTTTTCATTTCAGAGATGATTTCTTTGGTTCCCTCAACAATGGGAATATTCTCAGCCACATCAATGAGTTCACCAATGGTTTTGTCTTTGAGAAGTGTTGCTATTCGCTTGGTGAGAATGATGACGTCTGTTTCGGCCGAACGAATGTCCATCAACTGTTTTTTAAAATTGAATTTATCGGCACAAGTGTCAATGAACCGTCCTCGCAAAAGTGTGTCGTCCATGTCGAAGACAATCAATTTTTCGAGTGTGTTCAACTGGTCGTGTAAAGCAAATTCCATTTGAGAACGGATTTCGTTTAGCACACCTAACTCTTCAAAGTTGTAATGCGGATTTTTTGAAGCAGCAGCTTTTTTAATAATGGTTTGCGCTACTTCTTTACTCATTTTGCCCAATGCTTGCCAAGGTTTGCTTTTGTTCTCCAGGTAACCTATCTCCACTTCTTTCATTTGCACATTGAGTAATTGCATGTCAATAAGAATACCGATGTCCACTCCGTAATCATCGCTAAATTCCAATTGTTTAAAGAGTGATTTTTTTCCTGCAATCATTCCGCTAAGGGGTTGTGAAAAGCGAAGAAGGTCAGGAAAAAAAATACTTAGCAGGGGTTTGGCAACTAATTCTGTGACCCGTCCAGCATTTCTGCTGAAAGCAGATTTTACAAAGTCCGCCTCGCCTTGTAAGATAGGTTCTGTAAGCAACTTGATGGTGTAATGCGGATAGGGGTCAATGTCGCCATCGAGAAAGGCAATGATTTCATTTGAAGCGCAAAGGATGCCGTCTTTCATAGATGCTCCTTTGCCCAATTTTGTGCTGGTAATAACTCTTGCACCGCTTTGCTGCGCAATGGAAACGGTGCGGTCGAGCGATTTGTCGTCCACTACAATAACTTCGGTAACATGAAGCTGCTGTTTTGCAAACACAATAACACTTGCAATGTTTTCTTCTTCGTTAAGTGTGGGAATTATAACAGTAATCATTCTATACTTTTCCTTTTTATGCTTTAAAGATTGTTCGTGTGAGCGAAGGTAAGTTTTAAATGGGTGTTGTGGTTATGGACAGAGTGTGAAATAACCACTTTTTAAAATGTTAAATCCCAAGAGGCTTGTAAATTTTCTTTTAAGGTCATTACATTGAAGGTTTGATTTTTATGTTGCTAATTTAGGAATAAAAAATAAATCGAGCTCACAGTATTTAAGTTTTTCTATTAATTCTGGCACTCCAAGTAGATTTATGGATCGTTTGATATTATATGCAAGCATATTTAAACTGTGTTCACCATTTACTTTCTCTAATCCTTTCAAATTGGTATAGTAATATTCCCATTTTCTTTTGATAGTACCAAATATATGTTCATTTATTTCTTGTCTTTTTATATAAATTTTTGAATTCTCTTTATAATTATTTGTATTGAATGCTACTTCACTTGAATACGCTGATCGTTCTATTTCGCGACGACCCTCAGAACTGTTGGTACAGAAATGTTTAACGAGACGTGTTTTACACTTGGGCGTTCGATACTTTTTTTTCAACATAATCAGATCTAGTTGATCAACAAATGCATCAATAAATCTTACGGAATTATCCAGAGTGATGAAATCCTATAAACTTGTAAGCTGATTTCTTCCTATTCTTTTTATAGTGTCAACCATAGAATAAAAATACAAATTCATCTTTCCATACAATAAATTATTACCAACAATTATTTGCTAAAATGAAAATAGTTTTTTCACAACCTGACGGTCTCTGGCTAGCCGAAGTTGTGACATGGTTACCTGAGTATTTTCTGCAAGTTATAAATATAAATGGAAGGACAATGTTGTGGCTTGTAAAATGCAGCAATTGCGGCTCGCCAGTGGTTGCGTATACCCTATTAAGCACAGTTTTTTGCTGCGTTATTGGTATTGTTTATTAAAATTTGCCTTTTAAATCGTCCATTGATTTTTTAAGTGCAATTATTTCTTGTTTTAATTCCGCTACAGCCTTTGCGCCTGCCACGGGTGCATCTTTTTCTTCAGCATCACGACCTATAAAAAAGGAGGCAAAGGTGGCTGTGACATAACCGAAAATACTATAACCAAAAACCGCAATTAAGAAGGCAAGTCCTCTGCCTTCAGGAGTGGAAGGATTAAATTCATTGCCTGCCGTTATAACCCTCATGGCTGTCCACCATAAGGCCATACCATAACTATCAAATCCTGCATTGGGATTTTCAAGCGCATACATACCGGCTGCACCTGCAAAAGTTACAATAAGTGTAATCATAAAAACATAACCAAAGGCTCTTCGTTTCATTGTTGCCCCCAGGCTCTTCATACTCCTGTTTAGAGAAGAGACAATTCGCACCAGTCTGATACCTCGTAAACCTCGCAGCAAACGAACAAACCTAAAAATACGGAAGACTCTTAAAGCCGGAATAATAAGGGATATAGCAGTTAACCAGTTCTTTTTAAAAAAATCAATTTTAACCGGCGCTAAAATAAATTTAATAAGAAAATCAATGATGAAAATAATCCAGATTATAACGCTTGCATATTCAAGTGATTTATTAAAACCCCATACCAATTCAATTATCAATAGAGCCAGCCATACGAAGCCTAAGAAAATCATTGGGCCTTCTAAAAGTTTCTCTATTGAAGTAAGCAGTTTTTTTCTTTCGTTAATTAGTTGCTCTTTCATACTTTGTGTATAATTAAAGATAGATAGGTATTTACTTATTGTATCGTAAAAGTACTGTTTACAAAGCTATTGAAACTAAAAATGTTCTGTAAAGAGAAGCTTGTTTTTGTACGTTGGCAAATGGCAGCTTTTTTTGCTGGTTTGTTTTGTGTCAGGGTTTGTGCGCCAAATTTGTTGTCTTTGAATAAATATATGTCAGGACCTTTTGTCTATTCAATTTCACTCGGTTGTAAAACATTAAGTTATATTCTACAACTATTGCGTCTCTCTTGTCAGGAACTCAACGACTGAAAATGTCGAAGCTACACTCGGTCCCGTCTTGCTCTAAAACACACTCAGCAATTTAGTCTTTGAGAAAATACTTTTTCATTTAATTAGAGACTTGTTGTCTAAGTCCAAATACTGTTATTAGCGGTACACCCTTTTTATTCTTTGTCCATTCTTTCTAATATTGCTTTCATTTGAGCAATTTCTTCTTCTTGCGATTTAATAATTTTTTGAGATAGCTCTTTTACTTCAGGGTCTTTTATGTTTGCGTGTTTACTTGTCAGAATAGCGGATGAATGATGCGGTATCATTGCTTTCATATATTGTTTGTCGCCTATCGGTGTCTGAGTGCGTAAAAATGTCAATGATAGTACAAAAACTAAAAGGCTTGATAAAATAATGATGGTGTTTATCTTCTTGTCTGGATACATTTTTCTCATAAGTATCAGCATTAATAACGCCATTGGGGTCACCATTAGGAGCGACATATAAAGTCTGGTTGTGCTTAAAAAAATATGGTCAAATTTTTCAACATTGAAGAACATTACAGAATACATAATAAAAAAAGATATGATAAGCATTATCATAAATTTCTTGTAAGTTCCAGTTTTCATTTTGTTGTCCATTTTGTATTTGATTTTAAGTTAATTGTTGATTTGGAATTACAGTCTTTTCTGTATGTGGGCCTTAATAAGTGTCCAAGTTGTCTGTGTTCTAAAAAAATGAGGCTGGTTCAAAAATCGAGACAGCCTCATGCCCATTGAGCAACCATTTTACGACATTCATCCGCACACTTTCGGCAAGCGCAGTGTTCACATTCTGTTGCTCAGTCATTACAAGCCTGTAAACAGCTTTGATAATTTTGATGACTCATAATTCCTTCTTTTTTTTTCTTCAGTTCCACTGTTGCCTGGTCTTCAGTGTGCTTTTGGTATGGATAGCGTTTTTTCTGCCGAAACGAGGATATAAAAATAAACGGTAATTCCACAAAAGCCCCGCTTGCTCAAAACCGCTGTTGCCATTTCGTTGTTTTTTCAATAGTTGATTTCTATTTATTTCGTTTGTCAGATTCAGTTTTTTCATTTTGTTTTTTATAACTATATCTATTCAGTAACGCCATAAATAAACCAAAAAAAGAAGCATTAAAGACAAATCTCCATAATCTAAATCCATTTCCTTCAGAATAATCAAAACCAGCCATTATGCTGGCATATATTAGCCCTGAAATTAAAAATGTTTTTATCATTATATTTATAAGTTATGCGGATTGGAAATTAATCTTTTGTGGTAAAGCTAACCGATGCTTTCAGCTTTTCCCAAATTATATTGATTACACCAGCCTTATCTGCAGGAACTACTTCAATGGTCAGCAACTCTACGGGTTCTTGTAGATGCTCAATAAGTATTGGAATTCTCAAAACATCATTATCAGCATTATAATCAGTTCCCCAAATATTAGATTCTTTGTTGAACATCATCGTCCAGCCATTTTGGGAAGGCATAGTGAAAATGGAATATTCACCAGGCGGAAGTTCCTTGCCACCAAAATAAATAGGCTGATTCAGAGAAATTTTAGTGGCAGCATTAGCACCGGTTCGCCAGAAGCGGTTCCATGGAACAACTTCACCAAATATCACCCTTCCTCTTACGGATGGTCGGGAGTATTTAATCTTTATTTCAGTTGTTTGGATGGTTGTTTGCACAGAATCAAGTTTATTGATTATGCCAACAGGCGGATTCAGCTGCTCTTTGGTGAGGTTTGCAGCTATTACAGAATCCATGTTCAGGTAGGGAACTGCTGTACCTTTAATGTTCCATGACGAACCAATACCATCTACAGATTTCAGTTTACCTTTTTTATTAAGAAATAAGGTAAACGTACCCATCACAGAACTGCCTGTGGTAAGCGTCCTTTTGTTGATTCTTTTAATAACAAATTTTCTTGCGCTACCTAAGACAATATGCTTACTTATCACACTATCACCTTTTTTCCTTGGAGCAAAATTAGCCAGGAGAGCTGGCATAAAGACAAGCGTATATCCTCCAAGACTGTTTGCTAACATGGCTTTGCCAGGGTATTTTTGGGAGGTGACGACATCACCTCTCTTTTGTTCGATAAAAGTAGTGTCTCTTTCATAATGTAGTTTAGAGGTAAACACCAGTAGTGAGTCTTTACCTGGAAGAGGTTTATAGTTATACCCTTCCGCATACTGCAGTTCTCCATTTGGGAAAAATGTTCCCTTCAGTTTATTTACATTGGTAGAAGGAGTCCTCACAACTATAGTCATGCTAAAATCATTTCCTTTCAACTTGTAATTGCCAATCGCCGTGGTATCTTTTCCCAATGTATAAATTAAATATCCATTGTTTTTATGCTGCATTTGTGCTTGTACCAATAAAAACAAATGGAGCAAGAGTGTAAGTAGTAAATATTTTAGTTGCATTAGAAAGATTTTTAGCTGTGGTAATAAGCAATACGAATATAAATAGATTAACTTAAAAAGTCACATCTTATAAAGGGTGTTATTCCTGTTTTTTTTTGCTAATGAGATACCCCTAGTTCAATTCCAAATAAATATGAATGACACCCCTGTTTAAATTACAGCACATCGACGGTCAGAAATTGCCGCATTGGCGGATTGGGCTGGTTTGTTTTCCGCTGTCTTCCGCTACCGAACAATAATTTTTCCTTTCCCTAAAACTTTTTTATTGTTTTGTAACTGTACAAAATAAATTCCTTTTGATTGTTTGTTTAAATCAATACTCACTTTGTTTGAATTAGATTCGGTCGAAAATATCTCCTGTCCTAATACCGAATATATTTTTATCTAGGAGTATTCTTCAGGTTTTTCCATAAAAATATGTCCGGATGTTGGATTAGGAAAAATAGTAAACTTAAAAACATTGTTTTCAAAATTGTTTATTGTGTTTGTTAGCGTAGTACAGGTAGATGAGTTTATAACGGGAGCGGTAGAATTACTCGAAGAAAATACACCATTGCCTAGCTGGCCATAATTATTTCTTCCACAACCCCAAACAACTCCGTTTTCTGTCTGGAATATCGAATGCTCTCTCGAAGCTTCTGCCCGAATTATTTTTACTGAACCCCAGTTTGAAATAACTTGCACAGGCGTTAGTTTGTCGACGGTTGTGCCATCTCCCAATTGTCCGTCATTATTTCCTCCGCTATTTAATCCACACGACCAAACAGTTCCATCATTTTTTATAAAAACAGAGTGAATGCCTCCTGCTTCTGCTTGAGTTATTCCACTTAATTTACTGATTTGAAATAATGCATTTTTATTTATACTCGTTCCATCTCCTAATTGACCATAGTTATTTCTGCCGGATGCCCATACAGTTCCGTCATTTTTCACAAACAAAGAATGCCATTCACCGGCAGTTACTTGAATCACATTTGTGAGACCTGAGATTTGTATAGGTGTTTTACTCCCAGTTGTTGTTCCGTTACCAAACTGTCCGAATCCGTTGTGTCCACATGTCCATACAGTTCCATTGTTTTTTAAGAAAAGCGAATATTCGGCGCCTGCTGCAACCTGTATTATTCCCGAAAGCCCGCTTACCTGCACCGCAATAGTTTTGGTTGCTGTAGTTCCATCTCCTAGCTGACTAGATGAGTTTAATCCACATGCCCAAACAGTTCCATCGTTTTTAACGAACAGTGAATGTTCTCCACCACCTGCTGCATAAATAATATTTGAAAGTCCAAGAACTTGCACAGGAACGCTTTTGTCGGCAGGAGTTCCATCACCAAGAGGGCCATTGGGATTCCTCCCGCACGACCATACAGTTCCATCACTTTTAACGAACAGAGAATGGAACAATCCTCCGGCAACCTGCTTAACGCTTGACAATCCTATCACCGGTGTTGGTGTATTTTGTTCCGTTATATTTCCGTTTCCAAGTTGTCCGTAGCCATTATATCCCCATGAGCGGGCAGTGCTATCCGAACATATAGCAAGTGAATGCCGTCCTCCTAAAGCAATACTCTGAGCATATAGAGTAGTTGATAAAATGAAACCGAAAGTAAAAACAAGTAAATTTAACTTCATGAAATTTGATTTTATATTTCCTACTCGTATGGCTTTTCTCAGTACGGCTAAATGTTATGGGCTGGTTTTTGTCTATTTGCCACTATGTTTTTGTTTCAACTATTTTTTTTATCATTCCTTTAAAAATTAGGCCATGAAACGGAAGGACAGCATACCAATACAATCTACCAAATAAGCCTAGAGGTCTAAAAGTTGCTGTTTGTGTTAGGATATTATTTTGGTCAATTTTAAATTCTAGCCATGCTTCACCTGGCAGTTTCATTTCGGCATACAATAGTAAACGTTTTTCATGTTTGTCTGCTAAAAGCACACGCCAAAAATCAAGTGCGTCACCTGAACTAATTTCTGTATCACTTTTTCTTCCTCTTCGCATACCAACACCTCCCACAATCTGATCTAAAAAGCCTCTGATTTCCCAAAGCCAGTTGCCGTAATACCAGCCTCTTTTTCCACCAATGGCCCAAATTTTTTCAAGTGAAGCAGCGCTATTTTCAAGCTTAAGAGAACGGATGTCTTTGAAGCAACCATTAACAGGAACTTCAATAAATTTAGAAAACCCTTCACTGAATATATTACTTGTTTGTGCGTCTTTCCAACTTGATAGCACTTGGTTTTGCTCTATTTTGTCAAAGGCAAGTTTTATGGATGTGTCATAATCAATCAGTTTAATGCCAAGCAGTTTTGCTAAATTATTGGGTTTGCAAGTCACTTCAATTTTCATACTGTTTACCAAATTTTTTGCAAGAGCAAATGAGGTGGCGGTAACAAAATATAACCAGTAGGAAGATATTTTTGGAGTCATGACCGGTACAGTAACGATGCGCCTCTTTAAGCCTCGTATTTTTGCAAATCGCAAAAGCATTTCCTTATAACTTAAAACATCAGGACCACCTATATCGTAACTTTTATTATATGCTTCTGTTTTAACAATTACACCTATTAAAAATTCTACTACATTACGAATAGCTATTGGCTGACATTTTGTTTTTAGCCAACGAGGTGTAATCATAATGGGTAATTTCTCTACTAAATCGCGAATGATTTCAAATGAAGCACTTCCCGATCCTACGATTATGCCAGCTTTTAAAGTAGTGAGTGCAAAATTAGAGCCTGATAAAATGGTTTCAACATTCTTTCGTGATGACAAATGTTTTGATAACTCGTCAGCGTTACTTATCCCACTAAGGTAAATAACTTGTTTCGCATTTGACTGTTCAATGCGATTTTTAAAATTAGTTGCACATATTTCTTCCATATTTTCAAAGTCACCATTTTGCGTAGACATGGAATGGATGAGATAATAAGCTACATCAATATCATTTGGAATATGCTGTAAACTGTCATTTTTTAAAAAATCGATCTCTATTACCGAGAGTTTTGAAGTTAAATAATTTTTCCTGTTAAACCTGTTTTTGTCTCTTACACAGCAGATAACCTCATGCCCATTTTCCAATAAAACGGGCAATAATCTTTGTGCAATGTATCCGGTTACACCGGTTAGTAATATTTTCATAAATTAAACTTACCCAAAACGTCAGAGTGTGAAATAACCACTTTTTAAAATTTTAAATTTTATGCCGCTAATTTAGGAATAAAAAATAAATCGGGCTCCATTAATTTATAATTTGCGCATTAAAAGTAAGGCTAGCGTTTTTTCTTGAATGCTGATGTCCAGTATGTAAGTTTTTCTATTAATTCCAGGACACCGACATGTGCAGCTTTTGCATTGTGTTTGCAAAATGTGTTGGCTATTTATTTTTCTATTGCTTTCATTAATTCTG